>JAUSIO010000037.1 GCA_030647845.1 bacterium | reverse complement strand
GCGCGCGGGGGCGCCCAAGTTGGTCGAGTCGGTGCGCATATAGGTGATATGCCCGGCTTCGTACAACTTTTGCGCGATGCGCATGGTGTTGGCGGGCGAGAAGCCCAAGCGCGAGGATGCCGTTTGTTGCAAGGTCGAGGTCGTAAAGGGTGCCCTAGTCGCGCGCTTCATCTCGCTTTCGCTGACATCGGCAACGGCGAGCCCATCTTTTTTGACTGCCGCGATTATTTCGTCGACTCTTTTTCTACCTGCCCCGACCGAAGCGTCGGGGTCGCGTGGCTCCTCTGCGCAGGTCAGTGTGAGTCTCTCCTTCTTTTTTGTTTCGGTTTGTGCGGTGATAACATAAAAAGTCTCCGGCACAAATGCGCGTATCTCGCGCTCTCGCTCCATGATGATACGCAATGCCGGCGACTGTACCCGCCCTGCCGAGAGCCCATAGCGCACCTTTTTCCAAATCAAACCCGAGAGGTCGTAGCCCACGAGGCGGTCGAGCACGCGGCGAGCTTCTTGCGCGTAGCGCAGATGTTCGTCAATTTGCCTGGGGTGCTGTAAGGCGTCTTGAACAGCTTCTTTGGTAATCTCGTGGAAGACAATCCGGTCGGGCTTCTTTAATCCCAACTCCTCCTTTATATGCCACGCAATCGCCTCGCCCTCGCGGTCGGGGTCGGTTGCAAGCAATACTTCGCTGGCTTTTTTTGCCAACACCCTGAGGTCGTGTATCACCTGTACTTTGCCCGCAACGACCTCGTAGTGGGGGACAAACCCCGCGGGGATGTCTATTGCTTGTTTGTTACTCTTGGGCAAGTCGCGTACATGGCCTACGGAGGCACGCACAACAAAACCACCCGACTTATCAATCTCGGACAAATATTTTTCTATCGTCTTTGCCTTTGCCGGCGACTCTACAATGTCTAATTTCATTGATGTGCTTCCGACGATATCACACCCGTTCAATTTTTCCTAATCGCTCGATGATGAGCCCGCGGATGAGGAGAGAAGAGAGTGCAATGTTGGCAACTTGCGCCGAGAGGCCGATGTATTCAATAAGTTCGTCTCGCACGTGAGCTCCTGTTATTGCGTGTAGAACTTTTATCTCATATTCGTTGAGGTCGGTCGGTAACACCTGTTGTGTTGGTTTGTCACTTACCGCAAAGCCGAGTACCTGTAAAATGTCGTCAGCGTCGCGCACCAAGGTCGCGCCCTCGCGCAGGAGCCGATTGACGCCAACGCCGCTTGCGCGCCCAAGCTCGTGCGGGACACCCATAACTTCGCGGTTGTAGTCGAGCGCTAGCCGCGCGGTTATAAGCGTGCCCGACTTCTCGCCTGCCTCGACAATAAGCGTTGCCTGCGACATCCCCGCCATAATACGGTTGCGCTGGGCAAACGAGTGGAGCATCGCCTTAAACGGCGGGTCGTTTTCGGACAAAATCGCGCCGCCGCGCGCGAGGATACGGTGCGCGAGCGGGCGGTTGCTGCTCGGGTACAAGCTCGCTTCGTCGGCGCTCGAGGGCACCACCGCAACAGTCGGCAAGCCGACATCGAGCGCCGCTTTGTGTGCCTCGGCATCAATGCCAAGTGCCAACCCCGAAACAATCGCAACAGGGTGGCGTGCCAAGCCGGCAATTAACTGCGCGACCGTGCGCACGCCATACATCGAGGTCCTGCGCGAGCCGACAACACACAACAGTACTGTCTCCGGCGGGGGCAAGGTACCACGGATATAGAGTTTTTTAGGGCAGTCGGGGATTTCCCGCAAAAGCGCGGGGAACTCCGCGCGCCGCAGTTGTCGCATCGGGTAGGGCATTGTACTATTATTCTATACTACTGATATGCTTGATATCACTTTTATACGTGAGAACCCGGATATTGTCCGCGCCGCGCTCAAAAACAAAAACCGCGAAGGCGTTGACCTTGAGCGCCTGCTTGCACTCGCCGACGAGCGCAAAAAAATCGCGGGCGAGATAAGCGAGATAAACCGCAAACGCAATGAGGCACAAGCCACCCGCGACGGGGAAGCAGGTAAGCAACTCAAAGACAAGCTCAAAGATGCTGAAGAGAAATATCAAATAGCAGAAAAAGAATTATTGGCACTTCTCCTGCAAATCCCGAACATCCCCTCGGCCGACACACCGGTCGGCCCCGATGAGTCGGGCAACAAAATCCTGCGGGAGTGGGGCGATAAAAAACAATTTTCGTTTGCGCCGAAGGCGCACTGGGACATTGGCGAACAGTTAGGCATCATCTACAGCGACACGGCGGCAAAAGTGTCTGGCGCGCGCTTTACCTACCTCACGGGCGACTTGGCACTGATGCAATTTGCACTGCTTGACCTCGCACTCAAGACGCTCACTTCGCGGGACACCGTGCGGCAGATTATCCAAAACGCGGGGCTCACCGTGCCCGATAAACCGTTTACGCTCGTTGTTCCCCCCGTGATGATGCGCTCGAGTGTGATGCGGCGTATGGCACGGCTCGACCCACTGGACGACCGTTTTTATTTCGAAAAAGATGACCTCGTGCTTATCGGCTCGGCAGAGCACACGCTCGGGCCCATATATATGGACACTACTCTGCCCGAGGAGGAGCTCCCCATACGTTACTTTGCGTATACGCCAGCGTTCCGCCGCGAGGCCGGCTCGTATGGCAAAGACACGCGTGGCATTTTGCGCCAGCATCAGTTCGACAAAATCGAGATGGAATGTTTTACAAAACCAGAGGATGGTTTTGCCGAGCAAGATTTTTTGGTTGCGATACAAGAGTACTTGCTACAGAAGTTGGGGCTGCCATACCAAGTGGTTGCGGTATGTACCGGCGACATGGGCTTCCCCGACCAGCGGCAAGTTGATATCGAAACGTGGATGCCGGGGCAATCTTCCGATAATGCCTCGGAGAGCCTCGGTCGATTTCGCGAGACACACAGCGCCGACTACGTCGGCGGCTTCCAAGCGCGGCGGCTCAACACAAAACTCAAACGCCTGCCTGCGCAGGCAGGCGCAAACGGCGAGGTGGAGCCGGTGCATATGAACGACGCTACCGCGTTTGCGATGGGGCGCACGCTCATCGCAATTTTAGAAAATAATCAGCAGGAAGACGGCTCCGTATTGATTCCCGAGGTGTTGCGCGCATATATGGGGAAGGAGAGGATTGAAAAATGGCACGAGTAGTATTGGGAGAGTCGCGGTTTAAGGCACGCCGCCGCAAACGGCGAATACTGTTAGCATCCAGCGTTTGTACCGTGTTGCTAGTTGTTGTCGGTGGCTCAATATTTTTGGCGCGTGCCGCGTTTTTACGTATCACCATGATAGTGGTTTCGGGTGCCTCGGTTGTCCCACCAGATGCGATACAAGCACTTGTCCAACAGGACATCGCGGGTACCTATCTTTTTGCTTATCCAAAAGCAAATATTTTGTTATATCCAAAAAACAACATTAAGCGGCAACTGTTTACACAGTTTCCAACGCTCAAAGATGTCGATGTACACGCAATAAATTTCCACACACTCGATGTCGCGGTAGTAGAGCGCCAACCAGTTGCACTGTGGTGCGCCGACGCATCTTCCTCGCCTTGTTTTTTGCTTGATACGGACGGTCTCGTGTACGCGCCCGCCCCAAGCTACTCGGGTGATGCATACAAAAAATATGTAGGGGGTGCCTCGGGTGCTTTGCCGTGGCAGTACTTAACACAAGAGGAATTCCATGCGCTCTCGGCGCTAGTTGATGCAGTTGCAAAAAAAGAAAGTGCCGAAACTGTTACCAGTATCACGGTTGACGCAAACAACGACGTACACCTTGTGTTTGGAAGCGGCCCCGACGCTTCGATGGGGCCTGGCTTTACGCTTTTGTTTGCATTGCACGACGACACGGGTAAGATATTCGAGCGCTTTACGCTTGCGCTCACCTCTACACCATTTACTGTGCACCAACTTGCGGACTTCGAATACCTCGACCTGCGCTTTGGCGACAAGCTGTACTATAAATTAAAGTGAAAAATTTTTGGCAAGAACTGCCGCGTCCGTTTTTTGCGCAAGCGCCGCTCGCAAATGTTACCGACGCAGCGTTTCGGCGTGTTATCGCGAAGTATGGCAAGCCGGACGTTATGTACACCGAGTTTGTCTCGGCCGACGGTCTGATGCTTGCAAATGCAGAGGGCCGCGCAAAGTTGCTGCGCGATTTGGTCTTTGGCGAGCAGGAGCATCCAATTGTTGCGCAGTTTTTTACTGCGCGGCCGGAGATAATAGAACGCGCCACCGCGCTTGCGGCGGCGCTTGGGTTTGACGGCGTGGACATCAACATGGGCTGTCCGGACAAGACGATAGAAAAACAGGGAGCGGGGGCGAAGTTGATGCTCAATCCAAAACTCGCACAAGAGTTGATACACGCAGCAAAGCGTGGTGCGCCCAACCTGCCGGTCTCTATAAAAACGCGGCTCGGCTACAACAAAGATATTTTGGACGATTGGTTGCCCGCGCTCTTAGAGGCTCAACCTGCCGCAGTGTTGATACATGCGCGCACGCGCCGCGAGATGTCCAAAGTGCCGGCGCACTGGGAGCGCGTGGCGCGCGCGGTCGAAATCCGAAATGAACTTGATAGTGACACGTTGATAATCGGCAATGGCGATTTAAAAGATATCGCCGACGCGAAAGAAAAAATAAAACAAACTGGTGTCGACGGCGCGATGCTCGGCCGCGCATTGTTTGGCACCCCGTGGCTCTTTGCCGAAGGCAAAGACCCTGAGCGTAGTCGAAGGGTGGATGCACGCTTCGCAAAAAAATCTTCTTCTGGAGACCTGCCTACCGGCAGGCAGGGATTAAACGGGCTCCTAACTCCTCCAGAAGAACCTTTTGCTTCGCTCGAAAAAAGACTGCGCATCGCAGTCGAGCATACCAAGCTGTTCGAGGAATTACTCGGCGATGTAAAGAGTTTCGCGATTATGAAAAAGCATTTTAAGGCATACGCCGAGGGCTTCCCTGGCGCCAAAGAATTACGCATGGAGTTGATGGAAACCCACAATGCCACCGAGGTCAATGAGATTATTGAAAAGTTCCTTGCGGCACAATAAATCTCCCGCTATACTGCCTGCAGAAGCACCTTTAAGATTGGGTGTAGAAATTCCAGCAGAGAAGGAGACGACCATGAACGACATGTCTGTGTTGGCGCCTTCCGCTGAAGTTGAAGAGCCTCCGTTTTGGCCGACCGTCGGTCGCTCGGGTTGGGTACCGCTCAATGCGCTGGTCCCTAACCCCGACCAGCCACGTAAACATTTTGACGATGCAGAGCTCAATGCCCTTGCCGAGTCGATGAAGGCCGAGAACGGTGGCGAACAACGCGAAATCATGACCGTGGCACTACTTTCGGAAATGCCATGGATTCCGTCTGGTACCTACCCGCTCCCGGCTCGCTATATGATTGCCAGTGGTGGTCGCCGGCAACTTGCTGCTCCAATCGCTGGCCTAACAATGCTAGAGATCCGCCCCAAGCGATACAAAAACAAGGCTGCATTTATGTTGGATACATGGATGCTCAACAATCACCGGGCCGACCTGAGCGACATCGAAAATGCCGACTACATGGCCGAGATGGCTGATGAGTTTGGTTGGACAACTCAACAGCAAATTGCCAAGGGTCTCAACAAAAGCGACAGCTGGGTTTTTAACCACAGCGCTTTCTTAAAACTGAGCGCCAAGGCGCGGGAGCCTTTCTCCCCTAAGATAGCCAAGAGGTGGCGCCCCACGATTGGACTTGCGGTGCTTCTTGCTCGCGTACCCCATAATGTCCAAGATGACCTTGTCGAGCGTATGCCCAAGGTTAGCGAAGGGTCCAGGGTCACTACTATCCAGCAAATCCACTGGGTGGTGGAGCAGTTGATAGGTACCCCCTACGAAATGAGCAGAAAAACCTTCGACTCTGCTATCATGCGTCGTTTGGTTGGGTATTGGCTGCGGCAAACACGTCGCCGAGCATCTGAACTTAGAGCAACAGCAAGCTTTAGCCAGATGTTTACCAACGTCAAACCGGGCCAGGCAGAAGAGGTGATTGAGGACTGGCGCGGGACTCTCCAGATGATGCAACGTTTGTTGCTCGAGGTCGAAGGCCTGCCTCGCACCCAATATGTGCCGGGTGGAAAACGACCTAAGAAACACAAGCAAAAAGATAAGACGAAACAGAAACCTGTTGTGGTCACACCAGCGGCTTCACCACTTCTTCCAAGGGAAGTACCATCGACCTTGCCGGCTGCGACCAGCACTCGACCCTCACCTCGGCAAGAACAACCACCACCGCGCAGGTCTTTTGTGGCCGTCGAACTTACTCAAATGGTCAGTTGTGATGAAGGTCCAAAAGGTTATTTACCAAGGACCGTTACTTGGGCACAGTATCTTCAGCTCAAGAAGCAGGGTGTCCTCGCATACCAAAAAATGCGGCAAACAACACCCATGTTCCTGCAAAAATGGGAGCAAGCTCACGCAGAAGCAGAGGTACGACAACCAGCATAAGTTTTGCTGGTTTTTTCTTCCCGACGCTTTGGTCGGGACCCCGATTGAAACGTCGGGGTTTCTTTCAAAAAGAGTATACTGTTGGGTGATGACAAAAACTCCACAACAAGAGAGGACGCCATTGGCGTTGTACCGCAAATATCGCCCGGCGGCGTTCGGCGAGGTGCGCGGGCAGGAGACAATTGTTGCTGTGCTCGAGGCGGCGATAGCACAGAAAAAAATCGCGCACGCATACCTGTTTGCTGGTGGGCGTGGCACGGGCAAGACCACGATGGCGCGCATTTTGGCGCGCGCGGTCGGCACCAGCGAAAGTGATATCTACGAGATGGACGCGGCGAGCAACCGCGGCATCGACGAGATACGCGAACTACGCGAGGGTGTGGCGACCTTGCCGTTTGAGTCGACGTACAAGTTTTATATTATCGACGAGGCGCACGCGCTGACACGCGATGCGTGGGGTGCGTTTTTAAAAACGCTCGAAGAGCCACCCGCACACGTGGTGTTTGTGTTGGCAACGACCGAGCTGGAGCGCGTGCCCGACACTATTGCCTCGCGGTGCCAAGTCTTCCAGTTTAAACAACCGTCGCATGCCGAGCTCCGCGCGCTTGCGCTTGATGTTGCAAAAAAAGAAGGTGCATCGTTACCACCCGCTGGTGCGGAGCTCATTGCCTTGATGGGCGAGGGCTCGTTTCGCGATACGCTCGGAATTTTGCAAAAAGTATTGACCATTTCGAAAGATAAAAAATTGTCGGAGGACGAAGTGGCGCGTGTTGTGGGTGCACCAGCGTCAAAAGTGGTTAATGACTTTTTGCAGGCACTCGCAACGAAAGACATTGCCGCGGCGATTGAGACATTCCACCGTGCACTCTCGGGCGGGGCAGAGCCGAAAGTTTTTCTGCTTCTCGCTGTCGCCCGGGTCCGCGGCGTGCTCCTCTTGCGCTTTGCACCCAACCTCAAAAAAGAATTGGCAGAGCAATTTAGCGAACGAGACATGGAGGTGCTCGCCATCTTGGCGGGGAAGGAGGGTGTGGCAATCAATTCCGCATTGCTCGCGGAACTAATAACCGCACTGCTCCAAACTGCTCGCGCACCCTTGCCCGCAATCCCGCTTGAGCTCGCGCTATACCGCGTGTTTGCCTAAGGTCGCCCGATGATACGTATCATCCATTCTTCTGCCTTTTGTACCATGGTGTGGAGTTTGGGGTATTTTTTGGTGTGTTTGTCCATCCAATCGCGGATTGTCGGCGAGTAGAGCGAAAGGAGTAGCAACCCAATAGCGATAAAAAGAAATCCTTGTAAAAAAGGCAACACCAAACCAACCAGCCCAAGGATAATAAAAATAACACCGAGCGACAAGATAACTATTCGTTTGGTATGTTTGCGCATAAAAGTAGTTAGTATTTTTTAGTATTCGCTTCTATCGTTTTGAGTGTTGCCAGTATGTGCCCCATCGTGTCTTTTTCGGAACGTACCTCGCTCTCGGTTTTTTCTACAAGTTTTTTCTCTCGTTTAAAACCGGACAAGATAATACTGTCTCCTATAAAAAACGAGACAAGGAGCCCGGTGAGCAAAAGTATACCGACACCCAAGAGTATAGAAACGGGCCCAAAAAGAACAGGGAACAGCTCCGCCGTTTCCCACACGCCTTTCCAAAATAGGACAATGCCAACACCACCGATAAATGCATATACAATCGGGCGGTGGCTGAGTGCAATCCTCACCTTGTCTTCGAGCGTGTCGAAGAAGCTAACGACTCGTTTAAACATAGCTCTATATTACCACACGATGCCTATTTGGCGAGGTCTAGTACTTCGTCGATGCGAATTTGTTTTACAAACTCGGGCACATGGGAGACCAATATCATTGGACCTTCGTATGCATCGAGTGCTGCGGCGATAACCGGCAAATGGCGGAAGTTGATATGGTTGGTCGGCTCGTCGAGTATCAAGAGCCCAGGTTTTAGCAACACCAAACGCGCAAACGCCACCAACCCTTTTTGCCCTTCGGATAGTGTGCCGATTTTTGAGTGGAAGGTGTCTCCGCTGATTAAGAAGCCTGCCGCCACTTTGCGCACCTCTTCTTCAATCGGGCGGCTCAGCACTGCCGAGAGTTCTTGATACACTGTCTTGTCAAAGTCGAGGTTCGAAAAATCTTGGCGGTAATACCCAACGCACACATCAGCTGCAATCTCGAAACTTTTTTTGCTCTTCGAAGCCTCGGGCGAAGTAGGGGCGGCAAGCGCTTGCAGAAGCGTGCTCTTGCCGATGCCGTTTGGGCCGGCAAGCAAAAGGTGATTATTTTTACGCAACGAGACTTTGACTTTGCGCTCCACGGGTTTGCCTGCCCCGAGCTTTGCCTGCGGTGAGCCTGTCGAATCCGTCGAGGGGTGATTTTTTACCACCATGAGCGAGGAGATGGTCAGTATTTCGCCGATGAGCCCCTCTTGAAAGGGGATACGGAACGAGCGTATCGCTTTGTCCTCGCGGCGCACCTCCACCTTTTCCTCCTCTAGCACTTCGGCCTTCTCACGCATACGCTTTGCCACCATGCGCATCTGGCCGCCCTTGCCCCCAAAAAAGTTCGCTTTGTCCTTGTTCTCTTGTATCTTCTTTGCCAAGAGGGCGTTCTTGCGATTTTCTTTCTCAATCCGCGTGGTGATTTGTGCGACCACGTCAAAATAGTTGCCGACATACTGCTCGACCTTGTGGGTGTGTATGTCGAGATAGAACACACCTTGGGTAAACGAATTTAAAAATTCGGCATCGTGCGAAATAACGATAACGGTTTTTTTGTAGTCGATAAGAAACTTGGTAAGGTGCGCGATACCCTCGCGGTCGAGGTTGTTGGTCGGCTCGTCCAAAAGTAGGAGGTCGGGGTTTTGTATCAGCGCCGAGGCAAGCAGGAGCCGCGCCTGTTGCCCGCCGGAGAATGTTTGTATTATACGTTCGTGCGGTGTACGCTCGCCAGCGTGATGAGGCATCAGATTAACAACCTCGAGCACTTTTTCTATACGCGGGTCAATGTCGTACACTTTTTTTGGAAATACGCTTTGGAAAAATTCCCGCACCGTCAAGCCCATCTGCCTGCGGGGTACAACTTGCTGGCTCAACGCCACGCTTAAGCCCTGTTGTATATGTATGGTGCCGCCCTCTGGTGTTTGCGCTCTGGTAATCAGCTCAAACAAAGTGCTCTTGCCCGCACCGTTTTGCCCCATCAAAGTGCTTTTGGTACCACGGCGCACGGAGAAGTCCACCACGACTAAAATCGGCTTTTTAATCCCAAAATCATGCGACACTTTCTCAAATCGCACTATCACTTCTCCTCGTGGCATCCCAACACCTTACCACATCATCTCGGCTAAAGACGAGCGGTCAGGTACAGACCTATTAACACAAGAATTACTGCACTTATAGCAAAGGCAGTGAGTGTCTTAAGGAATAAGTCTACAGACTTTTTCTTTTCTCCTTCAAGAAAAAGTTGTAGCGGCTGATACAAAAAAAGGTAGCCCATGCTCGCGGCGGAGAACACAAACAGCGACAACATCGCGATTGGTATAAAGATGCTTTTTATCTTGTCTACGGATTTTGGAGCGTAATACAAAAGCGAAACAACAAAAACTATATACAGGAGCCCCGCAAGCGCATTTATGATAGGGTTTTTAGTCATACAATCTGTAACGTTTTAACGGACAAAAAGTTTCCTTGCTGCGGACCAAGGTATTTTGGCTATCCACACGCTTCATTGACCTAACATGCTAGATAGTATAAAGTGTACCCATACACGCCCCAGCTAGCCGCAAGGTCCGCTGGGGTTTGTCGTACCCAATATCTGCTACAATAGGCAGTAAATGGAGACGATTTTACTCATAGACGGGGAGAACTTTAAAGGCAAAATCCGGGCTGTATTTAAAGACGTACAAAAAGACAGGCCTATATGGCACGAGTACGATTTTAAGGGTTTACTCGACAAAGTGCTGAAAGATATTCTCCTCGATAAAAAAGTGTTCTACTTTGCTCGTATTAAAGAACACGAGGATAGTAGAGAAAAATCCAAGCAATTGATTGAGGAACAGCGCCAACTCAAAACACATTTAGAAAAGCAGGGATTTGAGGTGATTTTGAGCGGCCGGGTACGCGGCCAGTTGGAAGAAGACCAAAGAGGAAAGAAGGTCCTCGTTTTTAAAGAGAAAGGTGTTGATGTAAAAATTGCTGTCGATATGGTGAGCTTGGCTTGCGACAAAAAGGTAAAGGAAATAATCCTTGGAAGTTCTGACTCAGACTTGCAACCAGCTATCAAAGAAGTGCGCGACAGAAAGGTCACCTGTGTGTATCTTGGCTTCGAGGCGCAACCAAACAAAGGTCTTTCGTTCACCACCAGCAGAACTCTTTTGATACGAAATTCGGAGATTTTAGAGTTTGAGAAGGTTCAATAGGTCGTCGTCTAGATGTGGTAAAGTGCCTGATTTTTTGCTACTCTCTATTTGTATTGCGGGGTCGTCTAACGGTAGGACAGCGGACTTTGAATCCGTCAATGAAGGTTCGAGCCCTTCCCCCGCAGCCGAGGAGCGAAGGCGACGAAGGTACTGAGGCCAGCAGGCCAAACGTGCTGGTTTGAGATAGGTTTGGAATCTAAAGATGGATACAAAATATGCGGAATAATTTGATACAACTCCTTAGGGCATTTGACCGCGAGAGTATCTTTGAAAATGAGTACAACGACTCATTTGGAGATGAGCACTACGACTATTCAGTCGAAGAACATATTGGTTTTCCTAACTACCGCACCATAGATAGGTTGTACGTAGCCAGATATTTAAATCACTTGAAGTCCGTGGCTCCCAGTAACAGCATTAAGGCAGAGCTGAAGAGGATGGAGGCAGATGGTCTCGTAATGATTGGTACACAGAAAGGAGTGAAATATTCCTACGCGGGAGATGGTAAAGGATTTGATTATGACGAGGGAGTGAGTTTTACAACCGAAAGCATAGTTCTAACGACAAAGGGGCAGAGCGGATGGAGATATTTTCTCTATCAAGCAAAAGAAAACCCTTTCAACGTTGTTGCGATAGGCATTTCGGTGATCGCTCTTATTGTGTCAGTTGTAAAATAAAAGAGGGTCAAAATGATAAACTAAAGATATGGATATCGAACAACGCCTGCAAAAGATAGAAGAGCGGAATGTCCGGGTTGAGGCGGAGAAGGCCTGGGAGACTAGCGTGTTTCGTGTTGGCTTGATTATGCTGGTTACGTATGTAGTTGCCTGCGGAGTCCTTTTTGTCATCGGCAACAGCAATCCGTTTAGAAATGCTCTTATCCCTGCCCTAGGATATCTTCTTTCCACACAGTCCCTCCCGTTTATCAAAAGGTTTTGGATCAACCGCCACATTGTACGGCGGTCAAAATAGTAAAACTCCCCCGAGGTCGAACCTCGGGGGAGTCGGGTCTATGATGTATAATACAAGGTAATTAGTAACTAACTAAAAAACGATGAAGACTCTTAAATGCGACCTATGCGACCACGAAGTACAAGGCGAAACTTTTGAAGCGTGGATGGAAGCGCTAAAGCCGCACTACTTGCAAGCTCATGCTGACGTGATGAAGGACTCCAGCAAAACTAAAGAGGACATGGAAAAGTGGATGGTTGAAAATAAGGCAAGGTTTGATGCGGCATAAAACGTAAGTATATGAAGCAACGGCTTCGCATCCGGTTTGAGTTTCTGTGGTACGACTTTTGGGTCGGGGCATACTATGATAGAGATGCAAAAGTGCTTTATCTCTGCCCGCTACCGATGTGTGTTATAAAAGTCTGGAGGGCATAAAACAAACTCGCCCACATGAAAGTTATACACAAAACATTTAGCATATATGCGCTCGCTTTTGCTCTGGTGGTCACCGCTTTTGGAGCCAGCTTTGACGCGTGGTGGCATGTTTCTCAAGGACGGGCATCTTTTTTTGTTCTTCCACACCTCTTTATCTATGGCGGCGTCATTGCTTCTTTGCTGTTTAGTTTTGTTTTGGCAAAAATAACACATCAAAAAATATGGAAATGGTTTTTTCTTTCTTTGCTCGTCATACCCGCTACTGCGCCGTTTGACGAGTTATGGCACCGGGTCATAGGCGTCGAACGGGTCGAAAGTGTGCTGATGGTGTGGAGCCCGCCCCACTTGGTGCTGTTTGTTGCGGCCATTGTGGCCATTATCCTATTTATGACTGTTCTTAAAAAAGAACGGGATATTGTGTCCGAAAGGATAACGGGGAGCTTGATGCTCGCCTCACTTTTTAATCTGCTGTTCATTGTTTTGGTACCACTGTTCCCTTTAGGTCCATATCATTTACTAGGATTTTGGGGAGCAGGCGTTACCACGTTTGTGTTCGTGGTGGTGGCACTGACTGCGAGTTACCTTTTCCCCGGAGTCGCGGCGGCCACGACAACGGCGTTATTTTTTATTCTGTTCCACACTATAGTTGCCGATGCAAATATCTACGGCAATGCAGAATCAAAAATATACGGTCATCTCCCAAACTGGGTACTCATTCTTTCTTACGCCATCCCCGCCGCCTGGATAGATATAAGCAAAAAGTTGCCAATTTTTTTAAGAACCACTGTCGCGGCAGTACTTTGGAGTACTCTGTTTTTTGGGTTTGCCAACGAGTACTTGGGTCTTGATTTTCAATTTTCTTCGCTTAACTTTTACCAAGCATTGCTGTCGAGCATAGTAGGCGGAGTTCTCGCGGGCATATTTTTTCGTACTATAGAAGGAAATCTAAAAAAGTTACGTCTTAGTGGTGTCTAATGCAGTCTTGCACACGGCGCCCCAAGTGGTATCATGTTGGCGTAGGGTCATTAGCAGGTTAATGTAGTAAAAACATGACAAAAACTATTGTAGCTTCTGTGAGTGGTTTTCTTATGCTCTCGGCGCTTTTTGTGGCGGCTCCTGCCCTCGCCGACCACTCGTGGGGCATGTACCACTGGGCGCGTACCGCAAACCCCTTGACTCTTAACCTTGGGGACAACGTGTCGCCTACCTGGGACGCACACCTTGCCGCCGCATCAAGCGACTGGAGCATCTCCGAAGCCCTCGACACTGCTATAGTGGCAGGCAAGACTAATGCCACCAAGGGCCGAAATACTCCAAAAAACTGTCTCCCCACGAGTGGGCGTGTGGAGGTCTGTAGCACAAGGTACGGTTCCAATGGATGGCTTGGCATCGCATCGATATGGGTAAGCGGCAGCCACATCACGCAAGGCACAGTCAAACTAAACGACACCTACTTTAACATCGCAAAATACAATACGTCTGCGTGGAGACAGTTGGTGGTTTGTCAAGAGATTGGCCACACGTTTGGGCTTGACCACCAAGATGAGGACTTCAACAACCAAAACCTCGGCACGTGCATGGACTATACCAACGCTCCCGCTGGTGGAGTTGTTGGTGGGTTTGAGTACGGCATTTCCAACGAGCATCCAAACACGCACGACTGGGACCAGCTGGCATTAATCTACTCCCACGCTGACTCCTTTGTCAGCTCTTTAAGCAAGACGTCCGGTTCTGGCGCCGCGAGCGTTGCTGATGTTGATACTTCCAACCCAAGGGAATGGGGTAGGGCAATACGCGCATCTCGTGATGGACACAGCTCTCTTTATGAGCGCAATCTGGGCAACGGACAAACCTTGTTCACTTTCGTTGTGTGGACGCAGTAGCTATTGGTCCTAGCCGATCTGATCACACAATACTGCGGCCTTGTATAACCCGTATAAGCACGACGATTATAGCTATCACCAAAAGTATATGTACAAACCCACCAACCGTGGTTGAGGTTACGACGCCCAAGAGCCACAACAACACAAGCACCACCGCAATAGTTGTAAGCATAGATTAAAAGTAAATTGATAAACTTCTATCAAGTATGACCCAATAGGGTGAAGATTGGGTGATGGGCGCGGGTCGTCTACTATAGCGGTTTGCACTTTAAACACCTACACCCTTTGGGTTTGATGTACCGGTCAAAATACTCGGTGTCGTAGTCATACGAAAGCTCTTCGCCTGCGCGGATACTGCGCATAGCCCGCACCCACACGTGGCCGCGCGCTATATCGATTTCGCAATTTGGTCGGCACGAGTGGTTGATATAGCGTGCGCGGTTCTGGCGCACTGCGCCGTCTATCCGCTTGCGGTCGCTCACGATAAAAATATATTTGCTGCGGCTCGTGTAGTGCTCCTTCGTCGAGAGCCGGCGCCCCGTGTACTCGACAATGCACGCACCTTTTTTTATTGGCTCCATAGTAAACAACCCCAGCCCCGCGCGTGAGCGCTTCACGCGCAGGTCAAAACTCCTCGGTTTTACTGTTGTTTTTTTCAGTGCCACAGGATGTATACTATACTGTAAAAATGCACAAAGATATTCTCATCGGCACAACTCCTGCGTATCATACATACCCCGACCCGTCGGAAGGCCCGGCAGGCGGAGGTGGCAAACACCCGGGGCTTGTGGTGATACACGAAATTTGGGGTTTAGTACCACACATCAAAGACGTTGCAGACCGTTTTGCAGCGCAAGGGTATTCGGTGGTGGCACCCAACCTCTTCCACACCTTGGCGCTCGAGGGTCGTGCCGACCAAAGTTTGCTGGCGCAGATGCAACAACAAGAGACCCGCGACGAAGCGCAAAAAACGATGCGCGAGGTGTTTGCGCCCGTGCGCTCGCCGGAGTTTGGTGCGCAAGCACTTGCGATGCTGGTGCAGTGCGTTGATTATCTTGCTCAAGACAGCGGGGTGGACGCAGAACATATCGGCGTAACCGGGTTTTGTTTTGGTGGCACGTACAGTTTTGCACTAGCGGCGGCCGACCCGCGCATCAAAGCGGCTGTGCCGTTTTACGGCCAGCCGTTGCAGGAAGAAAAAATAAAAAATCTGCACTGCCCGATACTCGCGTTTTATGGTGCACACGACACCGCACTCGCCGACTCACTCCCGGCACTGAAAGACGCGATGCAAAAAGAGGGAAAAGGTTTTACGGCTGTGATGTACCCCGACACTGGCCACGCGTTTTTTAACGACACCAACGAGCGGATGTATAACGCCCAAGATGCCGCAGACGCGTGGAACAAAACCCTCGCGTTTTTTGCAAAAAATTTAAAATGGGAGAAATAAAAACAGCAAGTGTTAATCTTGCTGGGTAGCTACATTGCGTTCCGCCATCCCCCAAAGCCGATGTGCCAACCTGCCGAGCTCTCTTGGAGGTTCCCAACCCTCGACGCTTTCGTACGAAGAAAGGATGGCTTTGTATAGAACTACAACATCGGCTTCGATGATATCGGCGAGGAATGTATCGAGTGCTGCGTTGAGGATTCTTAATCCTGCATTACGCAGCAAGTGGCGTTTGTACATGTCCGATTGGTGCTTTGAACCAGAAAAGATTTCGGAAAAATCGCCCACCATCACCTTCCGCTTTTCCGCTCTCGTTGGATCGACTTCGGCCGCTGGTGTCGCGGCCGCCGGCTCAACGGCTGGCGGTGCAGGTGGTTCCGCCACCGGCTCGGCCGAAATCTCCATCCCGAAGTGGAGACTGTGCCTCTCCATCCAAGCCAAAACAGCCTTTCTTGACTTCCGGCCGAAGTTCGCACCCGGGTCGTGTGGTGGTAGCTCATCGCGAGCCACGAGATCAGCGACGGTGATTATTTTCTCGTTGATGAGGCCCTGTCGCGCT
>JAUSIO010000024.1 GCA_030647845.1 bacterium | reverse complement strand
TGTGGAGTGAGGAAATAAAAAATGCCGCGTTTGTAGTGTGGAACGGCACCGTAGGGATGTACGAAAAAAAGGAATACGCCGTCGGCACCGAGGCAGTCGCGCAAGCGTTGGTCGACTCCCACTGTCGCGCCGTTTTGGGTGGTGGCGACACACTCGCCGCTTTGGGAAGGTCTGACCTTGGGAGCCCTGGGTTAAGGTCAGACCTTGAAAAAAGCGGCCGTATATTTTTTTCAACTGGCGGGGGTGCCATGCTCCAGTTCCTCGCCGACGGGACTTTGGTTGGGATTGAGGCTATTAAGAAATAAAACCCCGATGTTTCAATCGGGGTCCCGACCAAAGCGTCGGGATAAAAAAAGCCGCACGGATGTGCGGCACACGGCTTATCGAATCGGCGTAATTGGGTGGAATTTGTCTCCTGTGTAAACCCCCGACACCGGGCCGTCATGGGGTGCTCCTGCCACTGTGGGAGATGGAGATGCCAACGTGTTGGCAGTGCCACGCCGTTTTATTTCTTCATCGCTGGCTTTGTCGGTCCCCATTTTTATCAGTGCCCCCGCAACTTCGGCGGCATCCATGATATGCTCGAGGCCGGAGATGGTGGAGTCTACCACCATAAGGCGGATGTGCTCCCCGGCAGGGGTTGTGATAGTAATCGAATGGAAATCGACATCCACCCGGAGATTCGGCGAGCAACGCCGGAACTTCTCTTTCCACTCATGTAACCTAGTAGCGTCCACCTGCCTCTCCCTCTGGGTTGCCGATGTTCTTCCAACTTAACCTTCCCACAGCTTCACAAAAAAGTCAACAACAACCATTATAGTTCGGGGGCGTTTGCAAGCATACGCGGCACGAGGTGCACATGCACATGCGGCACGTCTTTGCCGACAAGAGACAGTTGCACAAAGTCCGAGACGGTTTTTTCTTTGAGTTCACGCGCTATCTTTTTTGCTACCAAAAATACTTTGCTCGATAATTCATCGGGCATGTCGTAGAACCATCGGTAATGCTCTTTGGGAATCACTAGGGTATGTTGAGGTTCTCGCGGTGCAATATTTAAAAAGGCGAGCACCTCCTCGTCTTCGTACACCTTGGTCGAAGGCACTTCTCCTGCAACAATTTTGCAAAAAATACAATCTGGCATACTTCTTACATTCTATATCTGGAATATACTACGCGCTATGGCTGTCCGCTATGCTGTCCGCGAAAGAGCTCACGAAGATCTACTGCAAGATTTATTACATGCGCGGGGTGTGGTGGGGGAGCCAGCAACTGCCGAGTTTTTGCAGCCCGACTTTGAGCGCGACTCGCACGACCCATTTTTGTTGCCCGACATGGCTGTGGCAGTCGAGCGGATTCTTTTTGCAATAAAAAATGGCGAACTGATTGCCGTATGGAGCGACTACGACTGCGATGGTGTGCCGGGCGGCGTCTTGCTTTGTGAGTTTTTACAGTCAATTGGTGCCTCCGTGGTGCACTATATCCCCGACCGGCACATCGACGGGTTTGGTTTGAATATTGCTGGCATCGCAGAGCTCGCAGAGCGCGGGGCGAGACTTATTATCACGGTTGACTGCGGCACGACCGATGTTGCACAAGCAACTTTTGCGCGGGAGAAAAAAATTGACTTGATAATCACCGACCATCATTTGCCGCTCGTTTCAGAAAACTCATTTTCTCCAGCTGCAGGGAGGAGAGGGGACGCTTCCGAAAATAATTTTTCTTCCACTCAAAACTTGCCTCCAGCGGTTGCGGTCGTTAACCCGCACCGCACGGATTCGATATATCCATTTACAGAACTGTGCGGCGCGGGCGTCGCATGGAAGTTGGTTCAGGCGATTTTGTCTAAAAATCGTCCTGAGCACTTTGGCGAGGGACAGCCCTTCGACTACGCTCAGGGTAAAGAAAAGTGGCTGCTCGACTTGGTCGGCATCGCAACACTTGCCGACATGGTGCCATTGGTGGGCGAAAACAGGATGCTCGCAAGCTATGGTTTGCGCGTGCTGCGCCGTACGCGTCGCGAGGGTTTGTGCGCGTTGCTAAAGTTGTTGCGCATCAACCAAGCGACCCTTGCCGAAGAGGATGTCACCTTTATGGTAGCGCCGCGCATCAACGCCGCCTCAAGGTTGGAGAAGGCAGAGACAGCAGCGCGGTTTTTGTCGAGTACATTGTCGAGCGAAGAGGGAGGCGAGAGCGCTCTCAAACTCAACCGCATCAACGACGAACGTAAGGGGCTTGTCGCCGCGGCGATGAAGCACGCACACAAACAACTGCGCGCGCGGGAAGGTGTAGAAGATATTATCGTCATCGGCTCGGTCGACTGGCGGCCCGGAATTTTGGGGCTTATCGCGCAAAAGCTCGTTGAGCAAGAAGGCAAAACGGTTTTTGTGTGGGGGCGCGGCGCGGGGAGTAGTATCAAAGGCTCGTGTCGCTCGGGCGACGGCAGTAATATTGTCGAGATTATGCGCGGCGCGGCAGACCTGTTTGACGACTTTGGCGGGCACGACTTTGCCGGTGGGTTTTCGCTCGGTGAGGACAAGGTGCATCAACTATACGCGCGTCTTGCGAGTTCTCATGCCGCACTCGTGCACACACCTGCGGGAGAAAAAGAAACTATTGTAGACCGTGAGTTAGAGTTAGCAGACGCCTTCTCCGTGCATCAAGAGATACAAAAACTCGCACCATTTGGCGTTGGTAATGCTAAACCGCTGTTTCTCTTTCCAAACGTTTCAATCGGGCGCGCCCGCACGTTTGGGAAGGGCGACGACCACTTGGAACTCTTGTTAAAAAAAGATAATGCGCAAGTTGCTGGAGTGTCTTTTTTTAAAACACCGGACTCGTTCCAAAAAACCGCCCGCGAAGGCACCCGTGCCGACGTTGTCGGCCACCTCGAGCTCGACTGGCGCGGCTCCCCCCGCCTGCGCATCGTGGATGTGTTGTAAATCATAGAGGCGACGCCTCTAGGTTTTGTGTTATTCTACAAAGATGGGATATAGAAGAACGCCTCTTGCTCCGAATGAATGGTACCACTGTTTCACCCGTGGTGTGGATAAGCGTATTGTGTTCGAAAACGGGGCTGATTTTAATAGATTTACAGAATTGTTATATCTTTCCAATAGTACGGAGACAATTGACCGCGGTCGTATCCAACATCTTGCGCACGCTGCTATTTTTTCTGTGCCGCGTGGCGACGCCTTTGTGAGTATAGGAGCCTATTGCCTCATGCGTAATCACCCTCACTTGTTGTTGCGAGAAAATATAGAAGGTGGAATCTCGAAATTTATGCATAAGGTTTTTACAGGATATACGATGTATTTCAATATAAAGAGAAAAAGGGTCGGCAATCTTTTTGTTACACCATTCCGCTCGAAACATATTACCAACGATAGATACTTACAGCGCGTTGCACGGTACATACATTTAAATCCGGCAGAAGTTCTCGCGTCTGGTTGGAAGAAGGGTGGGGTAAAAAATCTACGCAACTTGGAAAGGGAGTTATCCGCATATCCGTATTCGAGCCTGCAAGATTATTTTGACAAATCGAAGAACCGACCGGAAAAACAACTGCTTGACCTTGAAGCTATGGAGTTATTGGGAGAGTCGTCGCCACTTGCAGACCTATTGAGCGAAGCAAGTGCTTATTACGAAGAATTGTCTGGTGAGTTTGGTAAGTACCAAGCATAAATCATAGAGGCGACGCCTCTAGGTTTTTATCTCGAGCTCGACTGGCGCGGCACCCCCCGCCTGCGCATCGTGGATGTGTTGTAGAAAAAGAAAAAATCCGACACACGTGCCGGACTCTAGGGAAGTTTTTTCATTTTATCAATTTCGTAGACAAAAGTCATTCCTTCGAACATTCCGCATAGATATTCGCCTTCTGCGGTATTACCTATCCGTGCTTTGCGGATTACTTTTTGTAGACGGTCGTTAAGTCCTTCTTCAAATTTGTCCACTATCTCGTCGGGTGATAGTGAATCTTGATAAAACAGTTGCTCGGGCTTCCTGCGTATTTCTAGGTGGTTGAGAGTTAACTGCCATGCTTTGAGCTGAGAAATCAAACTCTTTTGGTTACGCGTAAGCATCGCGGGCTGGTTACCTGGCGCACTCGATAAACCTCTTGTTCCGTTGCGCACTTGTTCCTCCTGGTTGACGTACACGTTCTGCCGACACTGTACCTGTTTCGTGATATCCTGCAAGCGTGGAAAAAATTACTATTTTTACCGACGGGGGTGCACGGGGGAACCCGGGTAGCGCGGGCGCGGGCGCGGTTATTTTTAGTGCGGAAGGAAAGGTACTAAAAGAAATTTCGGACTACGTTGGAGAGACCACTAACAATGTTGCCGAGTACGAGGCGCTCGTGCGCGCGCTCGGCGCGGCGCACAAACTGTTTGGTAAAAAACTCGGTGGTATGCAGGTTGAAATAAAAATGGACAGCGAGCTTATAGTCCGCCAGATGCAGGGCCGCTACAAAGTCAAGGCACCGAACTTAAAAGAATATTTTTTGCATGCACAGAAACTCTTACAAGCAATGCCACACCATTCTTTTGTACACATCCCGCGAGAAAAAAACAAACACGCCGATATGCTGGTAAACCGGGCGATAGATAACCGTTGACGTACTCTGGCTCTATCGAAAAAATTCTAGGGTATAATCTTTTATATGGTCACCCCACAACTCCTTGAGTACATTCGTCAGCAACTTACTGCAAAGGTAGGAAAAGAAGACATTAAAAAAGTCCTTGTGACACAGGGGTGGACCGAACAGGACATACAAGAAGCGTTTGCTACAGTTGCACCGACCACCATCGCACCGCCCGTGGCCTCGCCACAACAGATTTCTGCTTCTTCTGCCACACCCACAAAAACTCACTGGACTCTTATTGCGATTGCCCTAGTCGGTCTGGTTATCATCGTTGGTGCAGTGTGGGTTCTCAAAACACACCTGTTTGGGCTCACTGGCCCGGGGGCGACCTCAACACCTGTGGGCACCGCAACTTCGACCTATAACGGCATTCAATATCTGCTATTCCAATCTGGCGGAACATATGGCCCATCGTCCACCGGAAGTATGCAGCAACCCCAGTTACTACCAAAAGCCGGGAATGAAAAGGCGATCGACAAGATTGTAGATGCGATAGGAGAGAGAGGCGACCACGTGAAGCGCCAGCTCGGCATCATGTTCGGCCCCTACACCTTCGATATGACAGATGCACAAGTACGTCAATCAATAGACGATGCGTTCGCCATTGCCGAAGAGAAGGACGTCGCGGTCGGCTTCCACATCGACGACTCTATGTTCTGGGCCGCGCGCAAGGACCTCTGGAGTGTCAAAGACAACGTCGAGTGGAGCGATTGGAAGGGGACGATAGTGCCGCACCGCATCATCGGATGGGTGGCAAACGGAGCGAACGACTTCCTCGCGCCGCCGATGTGTTACAACAGCCCCGTAATCATCGCGGAAGTGAAGCGACTGACCACGGAGGTAATGGGTCCGGAGATTGTGAAAGGCGTTGCTCACTTAAAATCCATAAACAAGGAGTATCTCTTCGCCGGTGTGATTGCTGGCTGGGAGACGCATATACAGGACGAGGGAGGCATCTACTACGGTACCTACGGCTACTGCGCGCTCCACAATCTCGGCTACAGCGCCAACAATCCCCCAAAAGATTTTGACACGGCGCTTGCCGGCGTCGTCAACGATTGGATCGTGCTCTGGACCAAGGGGCTCTACGACGCCGGCATACCACGCGAGAAGGTTTACACCCACATCGCGTACGGCGGTGAGCAAACGTATGGACAAACGGCCTCATCGCACGACTTCAACAAACAAAACCCGCACTCAACCGCCTTCAACGACTATTCGTACCCAGGCTTCAGTATCTATGGGACCGGCTTTTATTCCGGTCTCTATAAACTCCTTGATGCCAACGGGGGCGGCCCGTGGGGTATTGCAGAAGGCACAGCGGTCGGCCTCGGTAACTCGTTTAACGCTAGCGATACAACGAGTGCGAGTCCTATGGAGGGGTATCTTGCCGGCGCCTTCAATCACGGCGCCATCTACGTCGACGTGTTCGGCTGGGGCGACCAGGGGAGCGCATTCGACAAGGCAACGACCGGTACCTCCTCGATAGCGGCGTATCAGAAGTTTTTGCGGGGCGAGACGCTCATAGAAGCGCCAGTAAGCGCCTCATCAGACACCTCTCCCGCGAGCAAGATTAAGAAAGTTATGGCTGACCTCCCTGCGTGGATACAGGCGCATCCGGATCGCAAATCGGAAGCTAGTGCGCTCCTCGAGAAACTAGAGGGTTATATCAAGGCGGACGACCTCACCAATGCGAGCAAAACAGCCGATGACATCTTGAGCTTAATCGGCGAGAAATGATATGCCGCCTCCTTCTTCTGCCCCGCCAAGCCCTCCTTCACCTCCCTCTGCTACACCAGAGAAGCGGCCAGTCTTGAAATATGTCGCGTACGCGGTTGGAGCTTTCCTGCTCATCGCGATAAGCGCAGCCGCGGCGGCCTACCTCCCCACGCTCCTCGAGCGTCTCGGCGGCAGCCCCCCGATGCCAGAGTCCGCAACCTCAACTCTCTCTACGACCGACTCCGACTCCGGCATCATCCTTGTTCCGAAGGGTAATAACTTATTCGCGATAACGCCGGACGCATTCTCGGCATCGAGTACCGACGAGTGCCCCATAACGCACGATGCGGATTCACCGGGTTCGGCAAAAGGCTTCCCCTCGTGGTCCTTCGACGGCAAGAAGATTGTCTATTATACGGAGCAG
>JAUSIO010000015.1 GCA_030647845.1 bacterium | reverse complement strand
GGTGGCGGTGGTGGCGGTGGTGGCGGTGGTGGCGGTGGCGGTGGCGGCGGTGGTGGTGGCGGTGGTGGCGGCGGCGGGGATACAGAGGGCTCGGTAACACTCACGTGGGACTCAACTAATGCCACCAGTTGCGACAACATCACCAACAACAACGACAACTCTACTGTTGCGACCGGCGGAGCGACAAGCGGAAGCGTTTCAACAACCGTAACACAAACAACTAGCTACTCTATCACCTGTAACGGTACCAGTAATGCACTTACAAGCGATACGGTGACCGTCACGGTAAGTGTTTCTATCAGCAACTTCCAAGCATCTCCGTCTCGCGTTGCGAGAAATGGCACCTCGTACTTGCTGTGGTCAACCAGCGGTTTTAGTACCTGTTTGGTAAAAGATGCAGACAGTGTTTCCGTAGCAGTCCCCGATGTAAGCACCGCTTCGTCGGGCACGCAAACACCAGTGACCGTGACGCAAGCAATGACCTATACACTCGACTGTGTTACGTCTGGTGGTTCACACACAACCGCAACCGCGAGCGTGAGGATAATCCCCGCCTTTATAGAAATATAAAATAGCCTGCCTGCCGGTAGGCAGGTTGCATATTTTTCTTTCCTGCGCTAGTATGGATGCAACGCAGTAAGGCGTGTTTTCTTGTGTTTACATTCATTATTAATTGGTAGTTATTAGTTGTAAATTATTTATGGCAACATTTGATAGACAGAAGCCACACATCAATGTCGGCACCATTGGGCACGTTGACCACGGCAAGACGACCTTGACCGCCTCGATTCTCCACACGCTCGACATGGCAAAGAGCGAGGGCTACGGCGCTCGCGTCGAAGGCGTCGAGGGTATCGACAACGCACCAGAGGAAAAGGCGCGCGGTATTACGATTGCGCTCCACCACAGCGAGTATTGGACGCCCAACCGGCATTACGCGCACATCGACGCGCCGGGTCACGCCGATTATATCAAAAACATGATCACGGGCGCCGCACAGATGGACGGTGCAGTGTTGGTAGTTGCCGCAACCGACGGCGTGATGCCACAAACGCGCGAGCACATCTTGCTTGCCAAACAAGTTGGCGTGCCGAAAGTTGTCGTTTTTCTCAACAAAGTAGATATGGTAGACGACAAGGACCTCGTCGACTTGGTCGAGGAGGAGGTGCGCGAGCTTTTGACCAAACAGGGTTTTGACGGCAAAAATGCTCCGGTTATCCGCGGCTCGGGGCTCAAGGCCTTGGAAAGTAGTGATCTAAAAAACGAGTGGTCGCAAAAAGTGATGGAGCTTATTAATACGCTCGATACCTATATTCCGCTTCCCGTGCGCGAGGTAGATAAGCCGTTTTTGATGCCGATTGAAGACATCTTCTCGATTGAAGGGCGCGGCACGGTGGTTACGGGCCGCATCGAGCGCGGGCAGGTCAAAGTTGGTGAGGAAGTCGAGGTCGTTGGCCTCGAACCCACGACAAAGACCACCATCACTGGCATTGAGATGTTCAACAAGCAGCTCGATGCCGGCATGGCAGGCGACAACGCTGGCATCCTTTTGCGTGGTACAAAAAAGGAGGATATCCACCGTGGACAAGTGCTGGCAAAGCCTGGCTCTGTGACGCCGCACACTGAGTTTGAAGGAGAGGTCTACATCTTGACCAAGGAAGAAGGTGGCCGCCACACACCGTTCTTTACCGGCTACAAGCCGCAGTTTTACATCCGCACGACCGACGTCACTGGCGAGGTAACGCTTGCCGAGGGCACCGAGATGGTGATGCCGGGAGACACTACCACCTTTAAGGTCAAACTCGTTGCACCCGTTGCGCTCGAAGAAAAGCAGCGCTTTGCGGTACGCGAGGGCGGTAAAACTGTCGGCGCCGGTGTCGTAACCAAGATCGTCGCGTAAAAATTGAGAATGGCTGAAGCAACGAAAGCAAGAATAGCAAGCAAACAAGCTAACCCCGACGCCGTAGGGTCGGGGCCCCGACCGAAGCGTCGGGGAAAAGCTGCGGCACCAGTTGCCGTACAGCGCCTGCGTATTAAGGTGCGTGCATATGAACACAAAGTGCTCGATGCTTCAGTGAAGCAGATACTCGACACGGCACTGCGCTACGACGCAAAAGTTGCCGGCCCGATACCCTTGCCGACTGAAATCAAAAAATATACCGTAAACCGCTCTACGTTTATCTACAAAGATGCACGCGAGCAGTTTGAGATGCGCGTGCACAAACGCATCATCGACATCATCGACCCGTCTCCAAAGGTCATAGAGGCGCTCACCAACCTCTCGCTCCCTTCGGGCGTGACGATTGAGGTAAAAATGGTGTAAGTGGAATTTTTGTGCTATAGTGCAGGAGGATGTATGGGCTGCACACCTCAGTTCTAATCTGGTGGGAGGGACCTAATGGAGATTGATCCAAAAGAAATCAAGGCACGACTTGATATCGAGATCGGGCATGCGGCGTTTATCGCCGATTTCAAGGGTTCGCAGGACAAGGAGTGGCAATCGCAGGTCATACGCCTCGTCGCGATCGAGAATCCGGTCGAGCTGTTCGACTTCCAGCCGGAGGAGGATATCGAGGCCCAGAACGAGCGCATGATGTTCCTCGGCGATCTCTGTGCGGTTTTGGATATCCCGCGTGCGTGGGCTCTTGCCAGTTACACTGGACAGGCATTGCATGATGAAGGCGACTACGACTCCGCCGGCGACAATCCGCTTCTCATCGAGTCGGCATTAGAGCTTGCCGAGCTCAACTCGCCGACTCCGGTCGAATCGATTTCGGTATCCGAGGCACCCAGCCCACTGGTCGAAGCAGTCGAGCGGTTAGGTGCTCTGCACGAATCGCGCGCAGGGCTTCCGTGGGGCACAACCTTGGTCGAGTAACCACAGCGCGGCAAACCCAGCCGCGTTTTCTTTTCCTGGGCCAACGCGTCTATCTAGAGTACATATACGCCAGTAATGCTGGGTATAAACAGGCATAGGAATAACTCACCTATAGTATAGTTATTGCTATGGGTGTGATAGAACAAAAAATAAAAAGAGACATACGCAGGACAAAAATTAATACTGCGATTTTAGGAACTCTGTCAGTTGCAGGGATACTAGCAGTGGGAGTTCTTGCGCCAAACGTTCTTGGAGCGATGGGTAAGGTTGGGATTATAAAATCACATCAAAAACAAGGTATTAAACGCTCACTTTCGCGACTCATTACACACGGATATATCGTTGTTGAGGGAATGGAAACTGGAAAACGTCTCCGGCTAACTCCGAAGGGAGAGAGGTGTGCAGCTCTGCTCGGAGAAGGAAGATTGATGCCGAAGAAAACGAAACGTTGGGATAAAAAGTGGAGAATACTCATTTTTGATATTCCAGAACGCCGGAGAAAAACACGCGACCAAATCCGCATAACGCTGGTTACTCTGGGGTTTCGTCGTCTGCAGGACAGTGTGTGGGTGTATCCATATGATTGCGAAGATATAATCACCCTGCTAAAAGTAGATTTTCGTATCGGCAAAGACGTTTTGTATATTGTCGCAGACACTATTGAGTACGACCTTCCACTCAAGAAACACTTTAATCTCATGTAGGAATAGTTATCCTATAGTAGAGTTATTCCTACATTGTTTTTCTTGCATATTTTCCACATTCTTTTATTATGCAGGTAGAGAGTCAGTTTTTGGGAGGGAGGGGTGAAAAAAAAGGAACGTGAAGAAATTGAAAAATTTCTTTGGACGAATCACAGTGCGCGAATACGTCGAGCCATGATATGGCAAGATTATAACGAGCGCCTTGAAGGAGAGATATTTTTGGCAAATCTGACGAAGGATGAGTTCGAAAAATTATTTCTCACATCAAAACGACTCGCTGGTCCGGCTCGAAACTATCGTGGAGAATTGCATCAGCGGGGCGGTCAGATCTATATGCAACTGTGGGGAGATGCTGACTGTTTCGGTGTATTTGTACAAAAGAGTGAGCTCAAAAAACGCCGTATTACATACGAGTTTCCCAACCCAGAGTGATATCTGGGTATTTTCTTGCATAATTTTGTGCTCTAGTGTAGAGTGTCTCCACGCTACGTACGGCTTTGGTCGGACCAATGGCAAAGGCTTGTGAGAGCTTTGCGCCATTGAAGGCGCATTTTTCGTATCATGAAATTTATCCTCGGCACCAAGGGTCCTATGCTTACCGTCTTTGCGAAAGACGGGCGTGCCTATGCGGCAACCGTTATCAACGCGGAGCCCTCTGTTGTGACGCAACTGAAAACAAAAGAGAAGGAGGGGTACAACGCGGTGCAGGTTGGCGCGGGCACTGTTAAAGAAAGCCGTGTTAACAAAGCGCAGCTGAAGCATCTTCATGCCGCGTTAGGCGGCGCGACCTATAAAGAGGGAAAAGCACTGAAGCATTTTAAAGAAACGCGCCAGCGCGATGGCAACTTGCCCGCCGATGTTGAAGTCGGTTCTACTATTGATGTGTCGGTCTTTGCGCCGGGAGAAAAAGTTGCCGTCTCCGCAGTGTCGAAAGGCAAAGGATTCCAGGGGGTTATAAAACGCCACGGCTTCCACGGCGGGCCACGCAGCCACGGTCAAAAGCATTCCGAGCGTAGCCCTGGCTCCATTGGCGGGGGTGGCGGCCGCGCGGGCGGCCGTGTTGCAAAAGGCATGCGTATGGCCGGGCGGATGGGCGGGGACCGCACCACGGTGCGCAACCTGCTTGTCTTGCAGGTCTCGTCGGAGACGAACGAGTTAGTGTTGGCTGGCGCGGTGCCCGGCCGCCGCGGCGCGCTTGTCGAGGTCCGCGGAGCGCAACTCCACTCATAAACACGAGTTTACGAGTGTAAATAAAAAAGTTATGGAATCAAAAGTCTACAATATACAAGGCAAAGAGGTGAGGAAGGTGCAAGTCCCCGAGAACCTTTTTGGTGTCAAATGGAACGCTGACCTTTTGCACCAAGTGGTTGTCGCGATGCAAGCAAACGCTCGCACGCCAGTCGCGCACACCAAAGACCGCGGCGAGGTGCGCGGCGGGGGCCGTAAGCCTTGGAAGCAAAAGGGCACCGGCCGGGCGCGCCATGGTTCGACACGCTCACCACTCTGGCGCGGCGGCGGCATCACCTTTGGGCCCCGCAATGACAAGAGTTACGCGCAAAAAATAAACCGCCAGCAAAAACAAAAGGCGCTGTTGGTTGCACTCTCGCGCAAATACAAAGACGGCGAGGTGCTGTTTGTTGAGGCACTTGAGATGCAAACACCGAAAACTGCGGCGGCACAAGCGGTCATCGCAGGGCTCGGCAAGGCAGGTTTTGCCTTTACAAAAAAGCGCAACGCGGCATTGTTTGCATTGCCCTCCGCGCACTACCCAACGATGAAGAGTTTTGCTAACATCGGCAATGTTGCGACTGACGATGTGCGCAACTTAAACCCAGTCAACGTGCTTTCGAGTACATACTTGGTGATTGCAAACCCCGAGGTGGCATTTGCGGTACTGTCGAAGAAGCGCGTGGTCAAAACCGAAAGCAAGTAAACTACCATGCAAAAACACACCGGACAAATTATCATATCACCACGCATTACCGAAAAAGGGGCAATCCTCTCGGACGTTGGTGCGTATGTTTTTAACGTTGCGCGTGACGCCAACAAAAAAGAGATTGCAACTGCAGTGCAGACGTTATTTAAAGTAGTACCGCGGATGGTGCGTGTTGTGGCAGTGCCGCGCAAGCAAGTCAAAACACGTGGCCGTGTACAAAAAGGTACAACTGGCGGGGGCAAAAAAGCATATGTGTACCTTAAAAAAGGCGACACCATCGAACTTGTATGAGCATAAAAATTTACAAACCATACACCAAATCGCGCCGCCATATGACCGGTGTCAACTTTCGCGAGAAGCTCACCACTAATGAGCCGCATAAGGCACTCGTGGGCGGCGGCAAGCGCGGCGTGGGGCGCAACAGCGCAGGGCGTATCACTGTGCGCCACAAAGGCGGCGGACACAAACGCCTCTTCCGCGATGTGGACCTATCGTACAAAAAACTCGTGCCGGCTAAAGTCGAGACAATCGAGTACGACCCAAATCGCTCAGGCTTTATCGGCGTATTGGTCTACCGCGACGGCGACCGCCGCTACGCACTCCTGCCCGGCACGGCAAAAGTTGGTGACACCATTGAGGCGGGCGAGAAGGCGCCCGCGACACCGGGCAACCGTATGCCACTCAAAAATGTGCCACTTGGTAGCTTTGTCTACAATGTCGAAATAAAACCGGGCAATGGCGGCAAGCTCGGCCGCTCCGCGGGTGTACACATCGAGGTGATTGCGCGCGACGCGGGTTACGTAGACCTCAAAATGCCATCCTCGGAAGTGCGCAAAGTTCTCGACACCTGCTGGGCAACGCTCGGCGAGGTTTCCAACGACGAGCATCATTTGGTTGTGATAGGCAAGGCAGGACGTAGCCGCTGGATGGGCATCCGCCCTACCGTGCGCGGCACTGCGATGAACCCGGTCGACCACCCGCACGGCGGCGGCGAAGGCCGCCAAGGCCGCGGCTTGCGCCGCGCAAAGTCGGCATGGGGCAAGCCGACCGGCAAAGGCCAAAAATCTCGTCGCCCGAAAAAGTACTCCAACTATTTGATAGTTTCTCGTAGAAAGGTAGGGAAGCGGGGTAGTAAGCAATAATCAAAAAGAAAAACTCGCGCTTTTTCGCGCGAGCTGTGTTAATTGGGAAGTCTCCCCAAGGATTCCAACGTTGCTGCAGAGGGTTCTTGAAGATCTCTTTTAGCTTGCTTTCGCGCTTCGTCGAACGCGTGGAAGTGTATGAGAGCCAAGGGTTTAGGCCGCCCTTGTGCTTTTGGCATTGCCAAGTCTCGTTTTGCTTGTTCATGCGCCGCCACAAAAGCTTCAAAGTACACCAACATAACAGCAACCTCCTAACTACTTCCTCTCGAACCCTATATCTTTAGGCGAACTTGCGCAAGTGGAGGAATTCCTGTAGTATCTTTTTACTCGCGCCAAGGCGCGTTTTAAGTTACAACCGCGGAGCGGAGATATATAAAAAGTATGGCACGAAGCTTAAAAAAAGGTCCCTACGTGGACGAAGGGCTCCTCAAGAAAATTGAGGGCAAAAAGCCGCAGACTGCGGCACCTATTACCACGTGGGCGCGCCGCAGCCAGATCGCCCCGGAAATGGTCGGTTTTAAATTTGCGGTACACAATGGTAAAACTCACATTGAGGTGTTGGTGTCGGAAGACATGGTGGGGCATCGACTGGGAGAATTTTCGCCCAGCAAGAAGTTTGTCCGCCACGGCGGCAAGATGCAAAAGGAGATGGAGCAAAAAGCAAAGGAATCTGAAATCGCGTCCGCCCAAGCCGCCAAAGCCGCGGCTGATGTCGCTGGCAAAAAGAAATAGTAAGCAAACTCACTAAATAATTTTATGGACGCACACGCATCACTCAAAAACTACCGACAGTCGCCTCGCAAGGTGCGCTTGGTTGCCGACCTTATGCGCGGTAAAACTGCCGAGCGCGCGCTGGTGCTTTTAGCCGCGCTCCCCAAGCGCGCGTCTGGCCCGTTGGAGAAGCTACTTAAATCGGCAGTTGCCAACTTGCCTGCCGGCAGGCCGGCGCCAGGGGAATACTATATTTCGAGCATCCAGGTCAACGGAGGTGTCGTTATGAAGCGCTCAATGCCCCGCGCGCGCGGTCGTGCGTCGCAGATTTTGAAGCGTACCAGCCACATGACGCTTGAGCTCAAGCGCCGAGCTTCTAATACCTAGTCACTAAATTGTTATGTCTAAAATCGTCCATCCATATGCTCATCGGTTAGGGATTTTGCGCGACTGGCGGCATCGTTGGTTTGCGGTCGGTCCAAAATATCAGGCCTATTTAAAGGCCGACATTTTACTGCGCGAATTTTTGCAAAAAGACCTACGTGGTATGCACATCGGCGGCATCGAAATTGAGCGTAACGAAAAGACGCTTCGTGTGGTAATCAAAACCTCGCGCCCGGGGCTTATCATCGGCCGCTCGGGAGAAGGTTCGGTCAAACTCAAAAATAAAATTGCTACTTTCTTGCAATCCCGACGTGTAGTCGGGACCCCGACTAAAGCGTCGGGGAAAAATATAAATGTTGTGCCGGAGATTAAACTTGATATCGAAGAAATTAGAAGCCCGGAGAGCAATGCCGCAATTGTCGCCTACCTCGTGGCAGAGGGGTTGGAGAAGCGTTTGCCGTTTCGGCGTGTACTCAAGCAAACGATAGAAAAAACGATGGCAAACCGCGATGTCAAAGGCGTGCGTATCGCGCTCGGCGGCATGCTCGGCGGGGGTTCTATGTCGCGCAAAGAGGAGTTAAAGAAGGGTCGCATCCCACTGCAAACGTTTCGCTCTGACATTGACTACGCGCGTGAGCGGGCAAACTTGCCACTTGGCGTTATCGGCATCAAGGTGT
>JAUSIO010000013.1 GCA_030647845.1 bacterium | reverse complement strand
GTATTATGATACACAAGAAAAGAAAGATAGATTATTTTATCCAGATTTTATTATTAGAACCAAAAGTAAGGTTTATTTATTAGACCCAAAAAATAATATTACTGCAAAGAGCCAAGAAACAGCAGACAAAAGCAGAGCCCTTCAAAAATGGATAAAGAAGAATAAGTCAAAATATAAGTTTGAAATAATTGGCGGAATTGTAGTTGAGAAATATCCCGATTGGAAGATAAACCGCAATGCAAAATATACCTTCGACTCGTCGATGAAAGGATGGGAGGTATTTGAGCTAAAATGATTCTGACTTTTTCAAACAAACACCACAAAGTAGTGTTGGTACAAAAAAACACCCCGATAGTACGGGGCGCTAGGAGCGGTGAGCGGGTCTTATAATTCCAAGTTTTTGCGCATATTGTAGACGGTATCCGCGGTCCACTCTCTCTTTTGGAAGGACGCTATCTCGCGCTGATTAAACTCGGCGGCAATGTCACGGTCGAGCGTGGTGCCGCTTGCAATGATTGTTGTCAGCATCTCGCGGAGACCTTCAAAGAACTCCCTCGAGATACGCCGCCGCGATTCGGCCCCGCGCTCGCCCGACTTGCGCTGTGCCGCTATTGCTTGAGATGACCTGAGCCGTACTTCCGGCTCATGGTCGCGCAACTGCTTCTGCTCTTCTTTAGAAATTTGTGCTTGTGTCGGGAGCAAGTATGCCCGAGGGCATCGGGTTACTCCTTTCTCTCGGATGAACTTTTCGACCGGCGACTCTCCGACCACATTCCCCATAACGAAAGCTCCTTTCATTAGAACAAACTAGACAGCAGTATATCTTTTCTTCTCATATACATCAAGAATGGTAGACTACATAGAATATGAGCTTACTCCCAGCATCAATCACTATAGTCATCGCGTTGCTCGCAGTGTTTTTGATTTTTATTACGGGGCTCAAGTATGTCGTGGCAAGCAACTTTGCGCGCACGCGGCTGATTATGTCGTCTTTTTTTATTTTTATCGTCGCCACCCTGAGCATCTCGTTTTGGCCGTATGCCACGGCGACACTCCCATACTCGGCGCCCGCAATGCTCGCTGGCATCACCATAGGTTACTTGCTTGGTGTGAGGACCGAAAAACAAAAACTCCGTGTGCAAGGTATGCGCCGCTATATGGAACATTTTGCGCACATACATTTTTCTGACATCCAGTCGCTCACGTGGTGGAGCTTTATAAACTTTTACTCGGTTGGGGGTGGTCTAGTTCTCATCAACTTGGTCGGCGCGAGTAACGTGCTTTTTGGCGGAGATAAATCGTGGGCGATTCTGACCAGCGCGTTTGGCGCGTTTTTGCTCGGCACTATCGTGCCATACTTAGTTTATCTTTGGAGCCTGCCTGCCGGCAGGCAGGTATCAAGCAATCAACACTAGCACTGTACAAAAAAGAACCAGCACAACAAGAGAGCCAAAAAACACTCGGCGCGCCAACTGTTTTTGGCTTTGGGTAGGTGATTTTTTTATAAACAAAGGAATGTTCGCGGCTTTGTACTCGTCATACCGGTACACGGCGATTGCAAGGAAGTGCGGCAATTGCCAAAGGCAAAGAAATATAAATAGTGCCACTGCAGTTGAATCCAAAGTGTTAGTTACTGCAACGTACCCAACGACTGGTGGTGTGGCGCCAGCTAGCGCACCAACCCAGAGTGCATGTTTGCTGTGGCGCTTAAGCGGCGTATACCAAAACACATACACGACAAACCCAAAAAGAGCAGTCCCGAGCGCGAGCATGTTTGTCGTACCAAGCACCAGGATGCCGCAGGCAAGAAGAACGAAGCCAAAAAAAAGAGCCCGCTTGGGTGCAATACTACCCACGACCAGTGCGCGGTTGTGCGTGCGCTCCATTGTGGCATCGATGTCACGGTCGAGGTAGTTGTTGAGTGTGGCGGCCGAGGCGATGATACACGACAGGCCGAGAAGCATCACGACAAGCAGTATCCAATCAACACGACCCTGCGAGGCAAACAAAAAAGCAGCAGCCGCCGGGAGTGCATTGCCCCAAACAATGCCGGGCTTCACAAGCCCGTAGTAGGTTCGTGCCCGCGCACGCAGGTTAATCATTGAGGTATGTATTTTGAGGCATAGTGTTATGTTGCACGTTGCCCATAATCCACAGGGTACCGCCGACCAAGATACCAACGATGATACACGCAAACACCAAGACGGTGAGGTTCCAGCGGGGCTTCTCTTTGCGACCCACGTGGAGAAAGAAGAACAGTTGCACAAAAATCTGCAGTATGGCGCAGATGATAATGAAATGTATTTGGATAAAAAGAAACGCTGCCATGGTGAGCAAAAGAGATAGTGCAAAACCGATAGTATAGAATTTCATAGTTCAATAGGATTCACTACAAGTATTGGTTACAAGGCGCTCCATAGGTACACAAAGGTAAAGATACAGACCCAAACGATATCAAGGAAGTGCCAAAACAAACTCAAGCAAAGTAGTTTGCGTATGCTACCGACAGTGAGGCCGCGTATAACAATGTGTGCCGTAAGCACCAACATCCACACCGAGCCGAGCAGGACATGCAAGCCGTGTGTGCCAACGAGTGTAAAGAACGAGGTGAGAAATGCGCTTTGCCGCCAACTATGTCCTTGTGCGATGAGGTGGGAGAACTCACTCAACTCCATCCCTAAAAACGAGAGGCCTAGCACAAGCGTTGCCGCGAGTGCCAAAAGTGTAAGCTGTTTTTTATTGTAGTGCGCGGCGAGCAGAGCGAGACCTACGGTAAAGCTCGAGGTTAACAAAAGCAGTGTTTCGACCAACACGTAGGGGAGACTGGCGATGTCTTGTAGCGTAAACCCGCCATACGTTTGGCCATTAAGCACCGCGTATGCCGCAAACAGCGCGGCAAACAACACGCAGTCGCTCATAATATAGAGCCAGAAACCAAACGTGACTTTGTCGGATTCTTCTTTCATACGCGTATGGTGTGCTCGATATCTTCGTTAAACGAGCGCAGGATGACGCTCACGATAACTCCAACTAGACCCGCACCAACTAACCACCAAATGTGCCAGACCATCCCGAAGCCAAAACAAAACGCGAAGAGTGCGATTATAAGCCCCACCGGCGTATTTTTTGGCATGATGATGTTTTTGTCTTCGCCGACCTGCCGCAAAAAAACGCGCTCCGGGCCGCTAGGCCAAGTCTTACCTTTTTTTGCTGGCAGGTCGGCTTTGACCGCCCAAAACGCATCACGCCCTTTTACCTGCGGTATTGTTGCAAAATTGTACTCGGGCGCGGGCGAGGCGACCGACCACTCGAGTGTACGGCCGCCCCACGGGTCGCTTATCATGTCTGTATATTTTTTACTTGTCCTGAGCGAAGTCGAAGGGCGATTCCGAATACTGACAACCATCTGCAGTATCTGGATGCACAAAGCAACTGCAATAATGCACGCGCCTACGGCCGCGACCACAAACAACCACTGCCACGCTGGGACGGGCGTGTAGAGCCGCCTGGTTGCACCCATAAACCCAAGCACATAGAGCGGCAAAAACGCCACA
>JAUSIO010000073.1 GCA_030647845.1 bacterium | reverse complement strand
GCGCGGGAAACAGCAACACACGCCACAACAGCACAGAGATAAATGAGACAAGTAGGTAAATAAACAGAAGAGTTTTTGGGGCAATGCCAAAAATCGGAATAAAAAAGAAGAAGAGGGCGGCGATTATAACATTTACCGCTTGCGTTGACAACAGCGTTGCAGACAACACTCGGGGTGCAAACGTAATAGAGCGGGTCTCATACAACCCCGCAACAAAAAAAACGCCTATCCACGCGATAAACAATAACGAAAATGGTACGAGGTGCGCTATAAACATACTGTGCGAGGGAGGCTCAAGCACACGCACAAAGAGTGATACCCAAAGCGAGAGGGTAAAGAAAAACAGGTCCCCAAAAAACAAGATGAGTGTCCGAGGACGAAGGGTTGCAGGCATAGGATCTACGTTATACTACAACAAACAAAACAATATTCAAGTTTCTATGGAAAGAATACCCCGCAAAAAAGTCTTGTACTGCATCACCAAATCAAAAGCCGACGCTTCAGTCGGCTCCCCGACCGAAGCGTCGGGGCTGTGGCAAATCCTTGTATGAAGAAGATTCTTTACGTTATTACAAAATCAAATTGGGGCGGCGCACAGCGCTATGTGTTTGACCTGGCCACCAACCTCCCAAAAGATGCGTTCGAGGTGAGCGTAGTGTTTGGGGGTTCTGGATTACTCACGTTAAAACTGCAGGAGGCAGGCACTATGATATATCATAGTGAGTCGCTCGGCCGCGATGTCTCTATAGGCAAAGATATAAAAAGTTTTTTTGAGCTCTATCGACTCTTTAAAAAAATTCGGCCGGATATCGTGCACCTTAACTCCTCTAAGGCCGGAGGCTTGGGCGCGCTTGCCGCGCGCATAGCGGGAGTCAAAAAAATAATTTTTACCGCCCACGGCTGGCCCTTTCGCGAACAGCGGATAATATTAGTAGGGGGAACAGTTTGGTTAGCGAGCTGGTTCACGGCCTTACTGTCCACAAAAGTAATCTGCGTCTCAAATTACGACCTGGGCCAGGCACGCCAGATGCCGTTTATCGGGCATAAAACTATTCGTATCTACAACGGCATAGACCAAGCAATGGTGTTTGAGTCGGGAGACATAATCCGCAATGCTTTCCCCACTGGTGTAAAGATAACTGGCACAGTCGGTGAGCTTACCAAAAACAAAAATCAACAAGCGCTGATTGAGGAAGCAAAACAAAATTCTACTCTCTATGTTGCAATCGTGGGCGAAGGCGAGGAGCGTGCAGCGTTGGAGAAAAAAATAAAAGAGTATAGATTGGAGAACCGCGTAAAACTATTTGGATTTATGCCCGCGGCCGAAGTACTCAAAGGTTTGGACACTTTTGCCCTATCTTCAATAAAAGAAGGGCTTCCGTATGTACTCCTTGAGGCAAGAGTAGCTGGACTCCCCATTGTCGCCAACCGCGTCGGCGGCATACCCGAAGCCCTCGACGTGGACCTCAAAGAATTTTCCCTCGAGCGGATGCTAGAGAAAACATTAGCACTTTACCAAACCTCACGGCAAGGTTAAACCTTGCCGTGGGCTAGAATGCACGGTTAGTTCGCATATAATTTTTCGGAATTGAGAATGAGGTCGTGAAGTTGAGAGTAGATGTTTGCCTTTCTGCAGGCTGTTCCTAAATCTTTTACAGCGACCTCGTAATAGGATTCTATTCCTTGACGATTTAGTATTACTCCATAACTGGGCTGACAATCCTTCGATACCAGATCGAATATCGTAATGGCTCCCTTGGTTTCTTGATTTGCCGCACCGGATCCAAAACATAGCCCCCTATCCGCTTCTTCGCAAAGTGAGATTCCTATCGTCACGTCCACACCACTTGGAGTGGTTGTCGAGACAGATTGAGAACTTATTTTAGTCGAAGTAGTTGGAGTATAAATCGGCTCTGTTGGTGGGGCTGGTTTTTGTGTCTCGTAGACATACGCGCCGCCTAGGGCGAGAACGACCAGCACGCCGAGCAGGACTGGCAGCCAGACAAATCCTTTTTGGTTGGACATAAAGTCAAGTATACAAGATCTAAATCAAATACATAGGTCCGTCCTATGTATTACCGGTCATACCCCCCGCTAAACTCGCGGTCGAGGGCGTCGCGGTGAGCGGCGCGGGAGTAGCGGTTCATGCCCGAGAGCATACCGAGCGCCAAAAACTCGGCAAGGATGTGCGAGCCACCGTAGCTCATAAATGGGATGGTGGTGCCGGTCACTGGCAGGACACCGAGGTTGATGCCAACGTGCAGTGCAAAGTGCGCGGCGAGGTAGCACAAAATGCCGACCGCAAACAGTGTCTCAAAGTTGGAAGCACCTCGGGCGGCGGCGCGCAGGACGCGCCAAAATATAACGCCAAATAACGCAAACACCATTCCCACGCCCACAAACCCCCACTCTTCGGCAAACGCGGCAAAAATAAAGTCAGTTTGATACTCTGGCAAAAAACGCAGTTTGCTTTGCGTACCGTAGCCTATCCCCTTGCCTAAGAGTTGCCCAGAGCCGACCGCGATAGTCGACTGATACGCGTTGTACCCAGCGCCACGAATATCGCCCATTGGGTTAATAAACGTAAGGATGCGCTGTTTTTGATAGTCGTGGAACCCAAACATCCACAACCCAGCGAATGCCATCGCACCAAGCAAAAAAATCGCCAACAGGTGCTTGCGCGACAGACCCGAAAAAAGCACCATGCCGAGCCACAAGAGAAAAATGATGATAGCACTGCCAAAATCCGGCTGGAGCGCAACCAATATAAACACAATACCCGCGTAGGCGCCCGAAACAAGGATGTGCCGGATGTTACGGATTTCGATATGCCGGCGGGAAAAGTATTTTGCCAGCGCAATAATCAGTGCGAGTTTCACAAACTCAATTGGCTCGATGCCAAGCCCGCCGAGCGACAACCAGCTCTTTGCCCCCTTGACCTCATGTCCGAGCAACACAAGAAACAAAAGAGGAAGGATGAGGACAGCAAAAATGCCCGCAGCAATACCACTGCGGCGCAAGAAGCGCCAGTCGACCATGCTCGCTCCAAAAAATACTACTACACCGAGTACAATCCACACAGGCTGTTTTGCAAAAAAGCTATCTTGCCCGGTAAAAGCATTCATCGTCAAGAGCCCCAAGACCGCAAGCACGAGCGCCGCACCAAACACGATCCAATCAATGGAAATTTTCTTTTCTGCAAGCATGACTGTTAGAAGGGTGCAACTAGAAAGAAGGGAGTGTGGTAATTTCTGCGCGCACAACGTTTGGAACTCCTGCGGGCCAGGTAAAGACCACTTCTTGCGCCGAGCCACTCGGGAGCGATGCAAGAATACTTTTTGATGCAGCGCGCGCAATACCGTGTGTGTCAAACAAGACCGCCACAATAGAAACGTTCGTTACATCAGTTTGCGAATCATTACTAACCGTTTCCGATAAGCGCGAGCCATCCGGAAGAAGATTCTGTCCAGACATCCGAAGTACCGGGATACTGCCCGCAGAAACACGCTCCCACGCCGGTACTTCGGAGAAGGCAAACAATGCACGTGCAACACTGCGCGTGCCGACATTGATGTTTTGCTCAACAATCGGAATGGTCTGCACTGGAGGGAGGTCGACCACGCCGTCGCGCTCGATAACCAAGCTGTTGTTTGCATCAAACAACTGGAACGAGTAGCGTACCGAGCGCGCACCGGCCGCGCCATTTTGGTTTTGCACATACGCCGCGGCGGTGTACACACCTGCTTGCCCTGAGCCTATCGAAGGGGTGTCGGTTTGGAACGCGCGCGCCCACAACACCTGCGGCGCGCGTGCCGTGTCAGCGCAGAGCAAGCTACACACGCCGCCACAGTCGACACCAGCCTCATTTTGGTTTTGTGTGCCGTCGCGGCACGTTGGTGCCGCAGTAAAAAATAGTTCGTACAGTGCAAACAACATACCTGCGGCAATAACCGCTACCGCGGCTAGATACAACACCTTGCGCCGGAAGCTCCAAGACAGCGACATATCCTAATCCTAACAAGAAAAACCCCCGCCAGCACGAATGCCAGCGGGGTCGAGTTTAGCGGTGGTGGTGCTTGTGCTCATATGCTCGCTGGTGGAGCAGGCCGAGCTGGTCGAGCGACGTCCCCAGACGTACGAACTGGTCAGTGCTGGGCGGGTCACTTGGGAGCCGGTTCCTGAAGCAGCCAATCCTGAGCCACGGCGGAAGCTTCGTCTCCATCCATTCGATGCAGTTATAGCAAGGGACGAACACGTCGAGTAGCAGTGACGTAACATCGTCCTCCTGCAAATGGTCGGTGTGCACCATCAACCCGACCGGCAACATGCCACGGTTGAAGCAGTCGATGATGCCATGCTTCTCGGCACATGGCTTGAAGATGGCTTTTTGTTCGTCCGACAGCTGACGAACGGTACAGTTCCAGCCGATGGGAGAAGCGTCAAACTTCCCATTGCTGTAGCCGAGCACCGAACAACCAATGTGAGCCGGCTCCGGCCGATACGAGTAGGCAAAGCGGCAAGCCATGGTTGCGTTTGCCATAAGCTCACGCGCGTGGGAATGCCACCCGAACGCGAGTTCTGCTGGCGTGGGCATTTGATGTGGTCGCCGATACCAGTCGGCAATGTCTTCGACTAAGGTGTGCACTTGAGTTCCCCCTGTGTAAACGTTCGTTTCCAAAAAGAGCTTATCACTTATATTTGTTTATGTCAAGCACAAAAACGCCCTACAAATAAGGCTATTTTGACAGAACTTTTAGACCCTCTGTTCTGGCGGTTACAAGTTATCAATAACCGCTAAAAAATCATTTTCTTTTATCCCCAACCCCTCCCAAGATTTCCGTAAATCACGAGGAAATATTCGTTTCTTTTTTGAATGTTCAACATGAATAACCCAGATATTACAGGGATCTTTGTCTGCATCGCGTTGGTAAAGGCGAAAAGCATACACCGATCCTTCTTTTGGTATGCATTCGAATTTGCCATATCCAGCTCGTATCGCACAAATACGAACAGCTTTTTCGTATTCCCTAAGAGCGTACTTGGTGGGTTTCAGCATGATAGTCAAAGCGATCTACAATTCCTTTTTCTTCGACTGCATCATTTACCACTCGCCTAAACATTTCTCTATCTTCTAAATCGCTCTGGGGTTTGTGGACTAGATGCGACGGAAATTTGAATTGGCGCAATTCATCTTCGTATACGTTTACGAGGAGTTGCAGTTTGGTGAGCGTATCCTTTTTTGTGTTTCCCTCGGTAGTAACGTCGTACGGATGGGCAAAACCTTTCCAATATCCCTCTCTGGATTTGTACACGACCAGGACAGCCGCAAAATC
>JAUSIO010000071.1 GCA_030647845.1 bacterium | reverse complement strand
TATTTTGGCGGCGTATATGTAGAAGGCACATACGCTTTTGTATTGGGGTTGTATGTTCCCGGCGTAAAGATGCCCGTACATGTATAAGTGCCTGGAGTGAAGGTGTTTGTTGTTGAGTCGTATGTACTGGGGGTGTAGATGCCGCCTGTGCCACTACCGTTGGTCGTGACCCGTACACTGCAAGTTGCTGTAGTGCCACTTGAGCTGGTAAATACAGCAACGTAGGTTTTGCCATTGCCAGTTGGGATGACCCCTTGTGTTCCAGACAAAGCCACACTATCCAGGTCGGTGATGGTGCCACTTATGGCATTGGTGCTTGTCCATGTTAGGTTTACCGTGTTGCCGAGCGTGATGCTATATGCCGATGCCTTGAGGGTGCAGGTGGGGTTAGCGGCAAAAACAATAACGGGCAGAAGAAAAATAGAAAGAAAAGATGCCGCCAAAGCACTACGACCTATGCACGTTTGCATTGTGCAATTGTACCACCCCGCGCGCACCCGCAGTCGACAATACACAAAAAAAAGTGTACCGTAATTGTGTTCGAGGTTCGTATAAATGCGTCGGTGGCAGAGTGGTCAATTGCATTTGGCTGTAAACCAAACGCCCTAGCGGCTACGGAGGTTCGAATCCTCCCCGGCGCACAAACTCGCTAAATTAAGACTATTATGGTAGTTTATTTTTAGTTGCACACGAGGAGGAAGTGCCGATGGACAGACGAGAAATGGCAGACTCTACATTCTCGTTGGAGGAACAAATCCGCAAAGGTTTAAATGCAGACGGCGACCTCAGCGGAGAAATCGACAGCGTCACGGTAAAAACCGGTACCGATGCGTCGACACTCATTGTTGAGATCCAAATCACGGGGCCGGGGCCTGATGATGGAAACATCTCGACCACCAACGGCCTACGTGCCCATGTGGGGCTGGACATCGCCCGCACCGCGGCGGAAAAGTGGCGCATCGCAGCAGACGCGTCGCGTGCTGACCTCACGATTAAACTCGCATGCTGGTGCGCCAACTGCAAGTCCGAAGCCACGGTGAAGCGAAACGCCCCAGCGACCATTAAGTAGACGTTACTCCCCCGCCATGCACCAACATGGCGGGGTTTTCTCTTTTTATTTTTACGACCCGACGGGGTGGAACTCGTGAGGGGTTTTGATTGCCTTGGCGCGTGCGGCGCCTTTGCGGACTTCGGTGCCTTGCATTAGAATTAGTTTAGTATAAACTAAAGGTGTGTCCGTGGGCGCAAGCCTATTTCGGATAAGGAATTCCAAAGCCGAGGCGGACACAACAAATATCCTCACCAGTGTGGTGGGGTTATTTGTTTTAACCCTTCATTACACTCCAGAAATGTATGCTCTTCCCTCCAACTATTTTTCTCAAAACGATCCTAACTTTTGTATTTTGTTTTCCAACACTTGCCATAAGACCCCAGTATTCGATCTCTTTTAAAACTTTTTTTCTTGTTCCTCCGACTGGAGACAGCCTACGCTCATACTTATCCACACTTGTTGCCGTATGGATTACTGGCCTGACGAGAGGTAGGAGTCCGAGCTTATACATTGCCTCTTTTGGCTTTCTCGGTGTGTTGTTAATTTTAAATCGAAGATGACTAAATCCCTGCATATTAAAAAATACATACGCTCGGATAGCAGGACAATATATTGGGACCCAAGTTTTATAGTCGTTTTTTCTTTCTACTAAAAGTGTCTGAAACTTTGTGGGCATCACACACAAAAGGGTAGCATAATTTTCAAATTTTACGACCCGACTGGGTGGAATTCGGGAGGAGTTTTGATTGCTTTGACGCGGGCGGCGCCTTTGCGGACTTCGAAAACAAACTCGCCGTTCCCGCCCGAATTACCGGCGGCATCCGGTCGGGCGGGCTTCATATCAACAGAGACACTACCACCTTGGAGTACTCCTCGGCTGACCATCAAACTTGCTACTTTGGTCAAAATTTTATCTTGGATAAGCCGACGCAAGGGGCGCGCGCCGTAGTGCGGATTGTATCCTTCTTTGGCGAGGTAGTCGTATGCGGCGGGGCTCAAGTTGAGCGTTATATTTTTTTGCGCGAGCCGCGCTACCACCTCGCGCACCTGGATGCCGACAATCTCGCGGATTGCCTCCTGCGAGAGAATGTTAAAGATGATAATTTCGTCGATGCGGTTTAAGAACTCGGGGCGGAAGTAGTCTTTGAGCGACTGCTGCACGCGCTCACGCGCGAGCACATAGTTGCTCAGGTCAGTGCCGCCACCCACCGCAAACCCAAGCTGTTCCATCTTGTCGATGTACTGCGCGCCGATATTGCTGGTCATTATTATTATCGTGTTGCGGAAGTTTACTTTGCGCCCTTTGGCATCGGTCAAGCTACCGTTGTCCAACACTTGCAACAAAATATTAAACACCTCTGGGTGCGCCTTCTCAATTTCGTCAAATAGCAAGACCGAGTAGGGCCGATGGCGCACCAACTCTGTCAACGCCCCGCCCTCTTCGTGGCCGATATACCCCGGGGGTGCCCCAATTATTTTTGAGACAGAATGTTTTTCCATATACTCGGACATATCAACGCGAATCAAGGCGTTGTCATTGTCGAACATAAATTCTGCCAATGCGCGAGTGAGCTCGGTTTTGCCGACACCCGTGGGCCCCAAAAACATAAATGAGGCAATAGGGCGGTTTGGGTCGCTGATGCCCGCGCGGCTACGCTTGACTGCATCGGCAATTTTTTGCACTGCTTCGCGCTGTCCTACCACGCGGGCTTCGAGCACTTGTTCTATGCGCGAGAGTTTTTCGGCCTCTTCCTCGAGCATCCGCGAGACGGGGATACCGGTCCATTTGGAAACAACCGAGGCAATGTCGCTCTCGACAATCTCCTCCTTCAAAATCCGGCGTGTGCTCTGGAGTTTTTTGAGCCGTTTTATTTTTTGCTCAAGCTCGCGCTCCAAGGAGGGTATCTCACCGTAGCGGATTTCTGCCGCGCGCGCCAAGTCTACCGCCGCCTCGGCCGAGTCGGCCTCTATACGCAATGTTTCGAGTTCTTTTTTAATGCTCT
>JAUSIO010000070.1 GCA_030647845.1 bacterium | reverse complement strand
CGCGGATTTAGCCAAAAACAAGTACTCGCCCCAGGGGCATGGCGTTGTAGCGTTGAGACCACGCGCGGGCAGCTGATTGGGCGCATCACGTTTACAATGGTCGGCCCCCCCGACACTACAGTCGGGGGGGCCACAACACCCATGCTTTCCACCAGCGCGCTTTAGCGGTAGGGTAGTGATATGTTTCGTAGCACAATTGAAGCCGCGGTGCGCGACGCGCTCCAAGCGATTGGAGCGGGAGGTGTTGTCTTTATTGTCGAGCGCCCGGCAGACATGGCACACGGCGACTACTCGACCAACGCGGCGATGATTGCCCGCGTGGATGCGCGTGAGCTCACAGCACAACTACATATAGAGGGAGTAGAGCGTATAGAAGTGGTAGGGAAGTTTATAAACTTTTTTCTTTCGCACGAAACAATTGTGTCGTACAAGCAGGATATACCGCAGATATATGAAGGTAAAAAAGTACTTGTCGAGTATACCAGTCCAAATCTCTTTAAGCCGCTACATATAGGTAATCTCATCGGCAATATTTTGGGCGAATCGGTCTCTCGGCTTTTGGAAGCAACAGGAGCTGACGTCAAACGACTAAATTATCCTTCCGACATTGGGATGACGATAGCAAAAAGTGTCTGGGGGTTGCAGGAATTGGAGCTTAACCCCGAAGATATTGCGGAATTGGGCAAAGCGTATGTTGCCGGCAACGATGCGTACGAAAGCGGAGAGGCGAAGGAGAAGATAGAAGAGATAAACAGAGCACTATATGAAAACTCAAACGCGGAATTGAGCGCCTTGCGCAAGCGTGGGATTGCAACATCACTCCGGCACCTGCACCAACTGTGCGAGAGGTTGGGTACCAAAAAATTCGATAAGGAGATTTTTGAGAGCGAGTCGGGGCCCGTTGGTCAGAACATCGTAAAGGAGCACGTAGGCGATGTGTTTGAAGAAAGTGAAGGTGCTGTCGTTTACAAAGGTGAGCAGACGCGAGTATTCCTTACCTCACAGGGTTTGCCAACATACGAAGCAAAAGAAGTTGGGCTGTTTGAACTTAAAACAAAGGCATATCCAGACTTTGATATTTCTATCACTGTAACTGGCAAGGAACAACAAGATTTCTTTCGAGTTGTGTTCGATGCGGTTCGAAAATTGTTTCCCGATAAGACAGCGGGGAAGACTCTCGCACATATCCCAACAAGTTTTCTACGTCTGACTACAGGGAAGATGTCCTCGCGTTTAGGTAACGTGATAACGGGTGAGTCTTTGCTCGAAGATTTAACGCGCGCTACGCGCGGGAGAGAGGATGTCGCGGTCGGTGCCATCAAATACACAGTACTCAAGTCGGGGAGTACCAAAGATATACTCTTTGACCCCGAAAAATCGCTCTCGCTCGATGGCGACTCTGGGCCGTATTTGCAGTATGCACACACCCGCGCACTGTCTTTGATAAAGGCGGCAAAAGAAGCGAGTATCATCGCAGAAAAACCGCTCTCTCCAGCTGCAGGGAGGAAAGGGGACGCTTCCGAGAGCGGTTTTTCTGCTCGAACAACACTTGAGCGAACACTCCTACATTTTCCAGAAGTTATTGAGCGAGCCGCGAAAGAACTCGAGCCGCATTATGTCACAACCTACCTCACCGAACTTGCGAGCGCGTTTAACAGTTGGTACGCGAGCGAGCGCGTGATAGTAGATGGAAAAGTCTCCTCCCACGCACTCGGCCTAGTTGCCGCAGTTGAGCAAACACTCGCTAAAGGTCTCCAAGTGCTCGGCATCCCCGCCCCCGAGGAGATGTAAAAATTTAGCAACTAGGGACTAGAAGCTAGCGGCTAGAAGCGGTAAGCTACTAGGATATGGTCGATGACCCAAAGCAGGGCGGGGAGGAGCTACATCATAAGACTGAAAACCAATCCACCAGCCGGCGGAGTATTTTTGCCAAGCGAGAAGAGGAGGTGCTTGCGTTTTGGAATAGGGAGAAGATTTTTGAAAAGTCGCTCGCGAAGCCTGCACCAAGGGGCGAGTTTGTTTTTTATGACGGGCCGCCATTTGCAAACGGCTTGCCGCATTACGGGCATATTCTCGCTAGCACTATAAAGGACGCTATCCCGCGCTACCGCACGATGCAGGGCTGGAGAGTTGCGCGGCAGTGGGGTTGGGATTGCCATGGCCTGCCGGTTGAAAATTTAGTTGAGAAAGAGCTCGGCTTCAAAACCAAACGCGACATCGAGCAGTATGGCATAGGTAAATTTAACGAGGCGGCGCGCGCCTCAATAATGAAGGACGTCGCCGACTGGAAGCGGATTATCCCACGGCTCGGTCGCTGGGCGGACATGGAGCACGACTACCGCACGATGGACGGGGCCTATACCGAAAGTGTTTGGTGGGCGTTCAAAAATTTATACCAGCGCGGGTTAGTGTACGAAGGGTTTAAAGCGATGCACCTGTGTCCGCGGTGCGGCACGACACTCTCGAACTTCGAAGTCGCGCAAGGGTATCAAGACATAGAGGATTATGCTGTGACCGTTAAACTCCCGCTTGTAGACGAGCCTAACACTTCTTTGTTGATTTGGACTACAACGCCGTGGACCTTGCCCGGCAACACTGCCGCGGCGGTGAACAAAGATGCGACGTATGTTAAAGTAAAAGCCCGTTCGACAAGCTCAGGGCAAGTTGGCGAAGAGTTTCTGATTGCTGCGGCTGACTATTTTGGGGGAAAGTCCTCGGGGGTCCTCGGTTCGCCGGACAAGAGGGAGCGAACCTTGCGCCAGACTTTCCCTCAAAATAGTCAGCCTTCGGAAATCATTTCTGAATTCCTTGGAAAAGAGCTTGTCGGTAAGCGCTACGAACCACCGTTTGATTATTTTAAAGACGAACTGCACAAACACAAAACGCACGCCTTCCGCGTTTACGCGGCCCCCTATGTCACCGTGGAAAGTGGTACGGGTATTGTGCATCTCTCGCCCGCCTACGGTGCCGATGATTTAGAGCTTGCACAAAAAGAAAAAATACCGCTTATCCATCACGTCACCGACGAAGGAAAGTTTATTGCAACGGTCGCCGACTTTGCACACTTGCCCGTCAAACCCAAAGGGCGCCACCGTGAGACCGACGCAAAAATTATTGAGAACTTACAAAACCGCGGGTTGTTGTTTGCACAAGAGACAATCACGCACTCCTACCCGCACTGCTGGCGTTGTGACACACCGCTTTTAAATTGGGCGGCACACTCGTGGTTTGTAAATGTGCAGAAAATAAAAAATAAACTCGTTACAGAAAATGCACAGGTGCATTGGGTGCCAGAACACATCGGCGAAGGGCGCTTTGGTAAGTGGCTTTTAGGCGCACGCGACTGGGCGATATCACGCTCGCGTTTTTGGGGTGCACCATTGCCCGTGTGGCGGCACAGCAAAACAAAAGAGGTCAAAGTAGTCGGCTCGGTTGAGGAGCTTCTCTCGCTTGTCCGCCGCAGTGGCAACACATACTTTGTCATGCGCCACGGCGAGGCACAGCATAATATTGTTGGAGAAATTGATTGTGGTGGCAGAGTAGACAATCGTTTGACCGAGCGGGGTAGGAGAGATGTTTTGCAATCTGTGCAACAGCTCAGAAAGCATGGAGGCATTGACCTTATTATTACTTCGCCTTTGTTGCGCACGCGCGAGACGGCGGCGATAGTACAAAAAGCTTTTGGTTTGCCCGACTCAGCAGTGATGGTCGACGAGCGCTTGCGCGAGATCGGGTTCGGTATTTTTGACGGCAAGAAGATTGCTGAGTGGAAAAATTTTTATGTCACATTTGGAGAGCGGTTTGAGAGAGTGCCCGAAGGAGCCGAACTCTACACGCAGGTGCGCCAGCGGGTCGGAGAATTTTTGTTCGAAATTGAGCGTCGCTACAATGGCAAAAAAATTCTCATCATCACGCACCTCGGACCAGCAGGGCTTCTCTACGGAGTTGCACAGCATATGGCACTCGCCGAGGCAAAGGTAAAAGATGATGCGGGATTTCTCGCATCAGCAGAAGTAAAAGAAATGTCATTTACGCCATTTCCACACAATGCTAACTACGAGCTCGACTTGCATCGCCCCTACATCGATGAGTTGCCGCTCGGGGACACCTTGCGTGGCGAGTGGCAACGCGTACCCGATGTGTTTGACTGCTGGTTTGAGTCTGGTGCGATGCCGTTTGCGAGCAAGCACTACCCTTTTGATAAAGAAAGTTTTAACCCTAAGCGGCTACTTGGTTTTTGGCCCAAAGGCTACCCGGCAGATTTTATCGCCGAAGGGCTCGACCAAACACGCGGCTGGTTTTACTCCCTTATTGTCTTGGGGGCTGGACTCTTCGGCAAAAGCCCCTACAAAAACGTGTTGGTAAACGGGCTTATTCTCGCGCAAGACGGGCAAAAGATGAGCAAACGCTTGCACAACTATCCAGACCCGATGGAGCTGGTCGAGAAATATGGTGCCGACGCACTCCGTTATTACCTGCTCTCCTCAACGGTGATTCGTGGTGAAGATTTGCGATTTAACGAACGTGGCGTCGAGGAGGTATCAAAAAAATTGTTGATGCGCCTCGACAACGTGCGGAGTTTTTATGAGTTATATGCTTCGGCGAAAGATGTTTCAGAAAAGTCCTCGGTGGTCCTCGGTTCGCCGGACAAGAGGGGGCGAACCTTGCGCCAGACTTTTCCTCAACATCTTTCGCCTATGAGCGTTTTAGACCGGTGGATTCTTTCTCGCCTGGGAGAATTAGTATGTGATACTAAAGAAGGTTTTGAAAAATATGAGCTCGATGTAGCAGCACGCCCGCTTGCGTTGTTTATAGATGATCTCTCGACTTGGTATCTGCGCCGCTCGCGCGAGCGGTTTAAAACAGAGGGGGAAGATAAACAACAGGCACTGCAAACACTGCGTTTTGTATTGTATACGACAGCACAGGTTATGGCGCCCACGATGCCGTTCTTTGCTGAAGACCTTTTTCAGAAGGTAAAGGAGGAACATGATGCAGAAAGTGTGCATCTCACGCATTGGCCTGCGCCGGTGGCAGTTAACACGCAGTTAATTAAAGATATGGAACAAGTGCGTACTATATGCTCGAGTGGTCTTGAGTTGCGCGAAAAGGCGGGTATCAAAATCCGCCAACCGTTGGCGACGCTCAAAGTACGCAAACTTCCCGCGGAGGCAGCATTACATCGGCTTATCACCGACGAACTCAATGTCAAAACAGTACTCGAGGACCAAACACTCGAGCAAGATGCATGGCTCGACACCACACTCACGCCCGAGCTCAAAGAAGAGGGAGTGCTGCGCGACCTTACGCGCCGTGTGCAGGGGTGGCGCAAGGAGCAAGGGCTTACAATTGCCGACCGACCGACACTTATACTTACCGACCTTGCCCCGAGTGAGGAAGAAACAAAAGTCGCCACAAAGTATCGAGCAAAAATTATTGCAGGAGCGGGTCTCCAAGATTTAACATTGTAAATGCACAAACTATTTGTTACCGAAGGGATTGTATTGCAAAAGCGCGGGGCGGGGGAGGCAAACACGCTCGCCACGTTTTTGACTGCCGAGCTTGGATTGGTTCGCGCCTCGGCGCGCAGCGCGCGGGTTGAACACTCGAAGTTACGCTACGGGTTAGAGCCCCTAACCTCGGGGCGCTTTTCGTTTGTGCAAGGTCGCCGTGAATGGCGGCTTGTTGGGGCAGAGCGCGTATCGCGCGAATTTCTCAACGCCCCCGCGCAACGAGCGCGCGCACTGGGGCGTATCACGCGCTTGCTCTTGCGTTTGGTGCAGGGCGAGGAACCGCTGCCCGAATTGTACAAAACAGTTGCCGAAGGGTTTACCTATTTGCCGCGCGCCGCAAGTGACTCCGACGCCGAAAATATCGAATGTGTGTTGGTCTTGCGCATCCTTGCACACTTGGGCTACTTGCCGCAGACGCCGGAGATTACGCCCTTTCTCGAACGCGATTTCTTCTCAATCGAACTCTCGGCCGAAGTTGCGCGCTCGCGTGCGCTCCTCATCCGCGCCATCAATGAGTCCCTCGGCGCCACAGGGTTGTAATTTCACAGTCCTAAGTCACTATGCTATACTCATATCATGCGAAAGAACGAGACTAATCAGTTTAAAGTAATAGTGGAACATGATGAGGACAGCTACTTTGTTGCTTCCGTACCCGCCTTCCCCGGTTGCGTTACCCAAGCAAAGACAATGCCAGAACTTACCAAGCGCGTGCGCGAGGCAATCCGGCTGTGTCAGTCGGTGGCCCGCACAGACCCGCAGTATCGCAACCGCATACGCCAATTTGCTTATCAGCCAGTGGGGGTTGGCATGGAGCTGGTGTCGCTCTAAAGGTGCCATGGCGAGATTGCCTATCCTTAGGGCGCGCGAACTGATGCGGGTCTTGGAGTCTATTGGGTTTTCTAAACAGCGGCAAGTTGGGTCGCATATTTTTTATAAACATCCGGATGGTCGCACTGGGTTGTCGTATACATCGCCACTTTATGGTTTTTGTCAGGCGGTGGCGGGAAGTGGAAACGTTTCTGGAAGAAAACTTCTGCGGCGCTCAGAAAGCTAATCGAGAGAGTTAAAGAGCTCGCACCAAGCCCAGCACCACAGCCAGCCCCAGCAGGATAACGCTGGGGATTTTTCTTATCTGTTATATCTTCGATATACCCGTCACTCGCTCGGAAGTAAAAAAGTAGAACTTCCTTACTTCTCTCGCTTCGCTAGGTTATACTTCTCCATATGGCGCGGGGGAAAAAGAAGAAGGATGCCCTCGAAGGGCTCAAGGACACGCTGTACTCGCGCAATCCGCCAGCTGGCGGCGGCCCGGACATCCACCCCGACATACGCACGCCCCTGCCGCACTCTCTGGCCGAAGCGCCGGTCGCGTGGAGCGTTGTCAAAGAAAATCTCAACACACCGCCCACGCCACTTACACTCAACTCGATGAGCACCACTGGCAACAAAAAAAAGCATAGGTCATTTGCCTCGAAGTTTTTTATAGCCTCGATGTTCTTTTTTCTGTGTGCCGCCGCCGCGGCGGCGTATATGTTTTTTATCGGCGGTAATACTATCTCGCCGCAAAACATCGACTTGCAAATAGTAGCGCCGTCTCTCGTAGACGGTGGCAAGCAGGCGACTCTGCAAATCCTCATCAACAACCGCAACACGGCGCCTTTGCAGTTGGTTGACCTCATTATCGACTACCCGCCCGGCACGCGTGACGCCGCCGACCAGTCGAAGTCGCTGTCGCACGAGCGGCAGTCAATCGGCACCATAGCCTCGGGCGAGCAGGTCAAGCGTGCTGTCTCGGCGATTTTCTATGGTCAGGAGGGGTCGCCGCAAAAAGTGTCAGTCACACTCGAGTATATGCTCGTGGGCTCCAATGCAATTTTCCAAAAACAGGCAGAGGCAGACATAACGCTCGGTTCCTCGCCGGTGTCTATTTTGGTTGCAGCGCCGAGCGAGGTAATCTCCGGCCAGCAATTTGCTGTTGACATAACAGTGCAGAGCAACGCAACAACTCCAATACGCAATGTGGTATTGCAAGGACAGTATCCATTTGGTTTTACGGTCGCACAAGCGACGCCAACTCCAGCGCCAGGCGGTACACTGTGGCGCCTCGGGACACTCGCCCCGGGTGCCTCGCAGACGATACACCTCACCGCGACCATAGACGGGCAAGACGGCGACCAACGGGTATTGAGTTTTTCAGCTGGCCAAGATGCCGGCCAAACTGATACGCAAATCAAGGTGCCATTTTTGACCGTACCGCAAACGTTTGTGGTGCGCCAGGCATTTATTACTGCCGCAATCGCCGTGGGCGACCAAACCGGCAAAAGCATCACTATTGCTCCGGGTCGGCCAGTACAAGGGACCATTACGTGGACAAACAATCTTCCCGATTCGGTTGCTAACGTGCAATTAACACTCACGCTCCAGGGGCCGATGCTTGACCAAAAAGCAATCTCTTCCGACAACGGTTTTTATCAATCCGCATACTCGACGATTACGTGGACTAAGGACCAAAACTCGACGCTAGCACTTGTGCCACCGGGCGGCACGGGGACACTGCAATTTAGTTTTGCGACGCTCGCCCCGGGGGTTGGCGGCACAGTCTACAGCAACCCGACAATCGACCTCAATGTAGAGGTTGTCGGTGAAAGGCAGGGGGAAGTGGGCGTGCCGGAAGCCGTTTCCTCTGCGGCGAGAACACAGGTAATGCTGACGTCGGCAGTCAAACTTACAGCACAAGCGCAGCATTTTTCCGGTGCGTTTGCAAACCAGGGACCCATGCCGCCTAAGCCCGAGCAAAACACCTCCTACGCGGTTCTCTGGACGGTGAGCAATTCTTCCAATACCATTGGGGGCGCGACCGTTGCGGCAGTGTTACCACCGTACGTCACTTTTGTGGCGGCGCAAAGCGGAAGCGGGATTACTTACAACTCAGGAAGCCGCACGGTTACGTGGAATGTGGGCGACCTAAAAGCCGGTGTTGGATACACTAGCGTGGCGCGCCTCGGTGCCTTCCAAGTGACGCTTTTGCCCAGCACCTCGCAGATTGGCTCGTCCCCGGCACTTACTGGGGTCGCAACGCTTTCGGGTCAGGACCGGTTTGCCCAGGTAACTGTCTCGGCAACTGCCGATGCGCCAACAACGGCACTCGTGGGCGACACTGGTTTTACAACAGGTATGGAAAAAGTTGTGCCGAAATAAAAAACATGGAAGAGAAAAATAATTTAATGGAGAAAATTGTATCGCTGTGCAAGCGGCGTGGTTTTGTATACCCGGGTAGCGAGATATACGGGGGGTTTTCGGGTTTTTGGGATTATGGGCCGTTGGGAGTGGAATTAAAAAATAACATTAAACAGCTTTGGTGGCGCAGATTTGTGCAGGAACGTGATGATATGTATGGGCTTGATGCGGCAATCGTGATGAACCCGCGCGCATGGGAGGCAAGCGGACATGTTGCTGGTTTTGCCGACCCGATGGAAGACGGGAGCAGTTTTAACACGATGTTCCAGACGCATGTTGGCGCGGGAAAAGAAGCCATGGTTGCATACTTGCGACCCGAAACGGCCGGGGGGATTTTTTTAAACTTTAAAAATGTTGTTGATTCGTTGCACCCAAAACTCCCCTTCGGTATCGCGCAAATCGGCAAGGCGTTCCGCAACGAAATCGCTCCCCGCGATTTTGTGTTTCGCTCCCGCGAGTTCGAACAGATGGAGGTAGAATATTTTGTAAGGTCGAGCGAGTGGGAAGGTAATTTTGAAGCGTGGCGCACGAGCATCATGGAATTTATTTCTGCAGTAGGAATTACTAAAGATTTAGTGCACGAGCTCGAAGTGGGGGACAGCGCCCGCGCACACTACTCCAAACGAACCATCGACTTCGAATTTGATTTTCCGTTTGGTCGTAAAGAGTTGTACGGCCTTGCGTATCGTGGCGACTTTGACCTCTCGGCACACGAAGCTGGCTCGGCTCAGAATCTAAAATATACAGAAGAGGGCGAAGAGCCATTTTTGCCGCATGTCATCGAGCCGTCTTTCGGGGTTGATAGAACAATGCTCGCAGTGCTAACGTCTGCATATACAGAAGACGAACTTGGTGGCGAGCCGCGCACATATCTCAAACTCAATCCTGCAGTCGCCCCTATCAAGGCTGCGGTCTTTCCACTCTTAAAAAACAAACCCGAACTGGTCGCAAAAGCGCGCGAGATTTATTCTAGCCTCAAGTCTCTAGTCCCCAGCGTCCAGTTTGACGACAACGGTAACATCGGCAAGCGCTACCGCCGGCAGGACGAGGTTGGCACCCCGTGGTGCATCACGGTCGACTTCGACACGCTGCAGGACGGCACCGTCACCATGCGCGAGCGCGACACGGGCGCCCAAGAGCGCATCCCCGCGAGCGAGCTCGCCGCATTGCTCAAAAGCAGAATAAACGCCTAGACAAAAGAACTTCTTATATGTACACTTAAAAACATGACCATGCAGACACAAAAATATGTAGTCTCTTTTCCTGTTTCCAGCACCAAACACCTTGCACAGCGAGGATTTTATAAACTGGCAAAAAAACATATCGTAAAGGGTAAACGCGGTGGCGCACGCAATCTCTCCGAGCGAGTGGATGAGATAGTCTATGGAGTCTAGACGCTGTATCATAGACAGTTCGGTATTTGTTGCGTTTTAGACACCGTGAGGCTAAGCCTCACGGTGGACTGGAAGCCGCAGGGCGGCATGTATATGTTCTTTGGTGATAGATGGCCACGCATCAAGAATCGCTTCGTAGCTCTCACCGTTTGCAAGAGCATCCAAAACTTGCCACACCATAACGCGCGTACCGCGGAAGGTGAGTTTGCCGTGGCAAACGGTCGCAGTGGAGGTGATGTAGGTAGCAAGGTCGCTCATATGAGAAGTATATCAAATCGGGATTTTATAGCAAATTGTGCTACTATCTAAAGTATGCAAAGCCGTGATATCAACTTCCATATCACGTCGGGGAGCATTATAAAGACGATTTTATTTCTGTTGTTGGTCGCGGTGCTGTGGTTTTTGCGCGACATCGTCTTGATTGTGCTCACGGCGGTGGTTATTGCCTCGGCAATGGAACCAGGCATCCACGCGCTCGTTCGCCGTGGGGTTCCTCGCCTGCCCGCTGTTATCGTGCTGTACCTATCTATCGGAGTCGCGTTTTTTGGCGTGTTGTTCTTTTTTATCCCGCCGATTCTCAACGATGCGGCAAACTTTCTGCAGCAGTTGCCGTTGGCACTATCCAACATCAATATCACCGATGTAACGCATGGCCTCCTCCCGTGGGGAGATGTTTCGAGCTCTCTGTCTTCGGCAAACCTCTTACACGAACTTTCCAACACGTTGGGTGATACCACAGGCGGAGTCTTTACAACACTCAGCGCTTTCTTTGGGGGTCTCACGTCATTCGTGCTTATTGTTGTTTTTTCCTTTTACTTCTCGGTACAAGAAACGGGCGTTGATGATTTTTTGCGTGTGGTAACTCCAGTCCGCGAGCAAGCATACGTGCTCAACCTCTGGAAGCGCTCACAAAACAAAATCGGC
>JAUSIO010000063.1 GCA_030647845.1 bacterium | reverse complement strand
GGCATAAACGCCACAAGAAAACCGACTATCCACGTCCAAAACGCGTACACCCCCAAGCGTTCATTGAGCATGAAACCAGTAATTTTGGGGAACCAATAGGTAAACCCAGCAAAAAAACCAAACACCACACCGCCAATAATCATATTGTGGAAGTGCGCTACCAAAAACAAACTGTTGTGCAGTTGGAAGTCAGCACCCGGTATAGACATCAGCACACCTGTTGCGCCGCCCAGGGTAAACGTAATTAAAAAGCCCATAAACCACAGCATCGGCGTCTTGAATATAATGCGGCCGCGGAACATCGTAAATACCCAGTTAAAGATTTTAACACCGGTGGGTATGGAGATGACCATAGTCATAATACCGAAAAAGGCGTTGACGTTGGCGCCCGCGCCCATCGTAAAAAAATGGTGCACCCACACCACAAAAGAGAGGAAGACGATAAGTAAGGTGGCAGTGACCATCGAAGTATAGCCGAATAGTTTTTTTTGCGAAAAGACGGGCACAATTTCTGAAAATACTCCGAACATCGGCAAAATCAAAATGTAGACTTCGGGGTGTCCCCACGCCCAGATGAGGTTGACGTACATCATGGCACTGCCGCCCAAGTCGGTGGTAAAAAAATGCATGCCGAGTGTGCGGTCGAGTGCCAACATCGCGAGTGTCGCTGTCAGTATTGGGAAGGCAAAGAGTACGAGTAACATCGAGCCGAGCGCGGTCCACACAAATATCGGCATACGCATCAAGGTCATCCCCGGCGCGCGCATTTTGATAATCGTGACCAAAAAGTTGATGCCGGCAAACAATGACCCCACACCGGCGATTTGGAGCGCCCAGATATAATAGTCGACGCCAACGCCCGGGCTATATTGGAGCTCCGAGAGCGGCGGATAGGCGAGCCAGCCCACGGCGGCAAACGCGCCTGCAACGAGCGAGAGATTTACCAACATGGCGCCCGCCGCGGTGAGCCAAAAACTCATCGAGTTGAGAAAGGGGAACGCAACGTCGCGTGCGCCGATTTGCAGTGGCACGACCAAGTTTAAGAGGCCAAATATCAGCGGCATCGCGACGAAAAATATCATAATAACGCCGTGCGCAGTAAATATCTGTGCAAAGTGGTCGGGTGGCAAAAAACCGGGGTTTGCTCCCGAGGCGAGTGCTTGCTGGCTGCGCATCATCAAGGCGTCAATAAAACCGCGCGCGCTCATAGCGGCGGCAAGCACCAAGTACATTACGCCGATTTTTTTCGCGTCGAGTGAGGTGAGCCAGTTGCTCCAGAGCCACCGCCATCGTTTGAAGTACGTGAGCAACCCGGCAACGGCAAGCGCGCCAAACACCACAACCAAGGCGCCTGCGGTTTCGACCGGCCCGTGTACAAACGCGTCGAGTGTTAGTGTGCCAAACATAGTTAGTGCATAGTGGGGGAAGAAAAATTGGTTTCGAAAGCGTTGCCTCTCCTCTCAGCAGCTGGAGAAAGCGATTTTTCTGGACCTATGCTCATGAATTTTTCTACAATACTATTGTATAGGGTCGTGTCGGGTAGCGCATAGTATTGCGGTTGTAGCTGTATATTTGGCTGTGCAAGTGCGTTGTAGGTGCTGGTATCTAATATCTGCGACGAGCTTGCTGTAGTTTGCACCCACGCATTGAAGTCGGCCACCGGCACGGCGTGGACAGTAAATTTCATCTGTGCAAAACCGCTCCCGCTATAGTTTGCCGAGCCACCAGCAAACACTCCGGGCTGTGTTGCAATCAAATTAAGCCGCGTTACCATACCGGTCATCGCGTATATCTGCCCGCCAAGCCGTGGTATCCAAAACGAGTTCATCGGCGCGTCAGCGGTGATTTCGAATTCCACTGGCCGCCCGACTGGCAACTCGAGCATATTGATCGTGGCGATGTGTTGCTCGGGGTAGATAAAAAGCCACTTCCATTCGAGCGCCACCACCTGGATAACAAGCGGCGGTTCACCCCGAGCATCGTCGAGGGGCTTGCGCGGGTCGAGCTGGTGTGTGCTTGTCCAGGTGAGAGCACCGAGTACAAGCACAATCTCAAACGGGATAGCCCACCACACAAGCTCATCCATTTTAGAATGTTCCCAGTTTGGCATGTAGGTTGCTTTTTTGTTGCCCGCGCGCCAGTGCCACGCGACAAAAAAGGCAAGGACAAATAGCGGCACGACAACGATAAGCATCAAGAGTGTCGCGTTTATCATGAGCGTGCGCTCCGCAAGCGCCACTACCCCTGCCGGTTCGAGTACCGAAAACATAGTTAGTATGCTACCACGCGCGGTGGGTGCGTTATTATAGCTGTGTTATAGTGACTGCATCGTATGGATGGCGGGTTGCACATAGCGCTTGCGGCGGAGCGCCTGGGGAGTGTGTGGGGGATACCTATCACCAACACGCTTATCTCGGCCTGGGCGGTGATGCTCACGCTTTTGGTTATAGCAATACTCGTAGGGCGCAACCCAAAACTTATTCCCGGTCGTGTACAAAACTTGTTCGAGATGCTGTTTGAGTTTGTGCTCAAGTATATGCAAGACACGCTCGGCACGCGCGAACTTGCGGTGCGCTTTTTCCCGCTTGTCGCAACGATGTTCTTGTTTATATTTATGTCCAACCTATTCGACTTCCTCCCGTTCTTTGGCAGTGTCGGGATTTTTGAAAATGGGGAAATAGTTCCGCTCTTTCGTCCTGTCAACACCGACCTCAATGTTACGTTGGCGTTGGCAATTATCGCGTACTTGGTTATTGAGGTCACTGGCATTGTTATACTCGGCTTCTTGAAATATGCGTCAAAGTTTGTTAACTTTAAAGGGGGGGTGCTTGGTTTTTTGATTGGGCTCATCGAGTTTGTCAGCAACTTCGCGCGCCTCATTTCGTTTTCCTTCCGCTTGTTTGGCAACGTGTTTGCGGGCGAGGTACTTATAGCGGTGGCAGTGGTGTTTTTGCCCTATGTCCTGCCGGTTCCGTTGATGCTCTTCGAGACGTTTGTCGGGCTGGTACAAGCGGCAATCTTTGCGCTGTTGACGTTGGTGTTTATCAAAATCGCGATATCCGAGCCCCACGGGGGAGAAAAGCATTCTTCATCGAACTCAGAACCTGCGGCGGCACACTAAATTGAGTATTATTATTAGTAGTAAGAAGAATATATGGATATAGAGTCTGCAAAAATAATCGGTATGGCGCTCGCAGTTGGTTTGGGCGTTATCGGTCCGGGCATCGGCATCGGCATCTTGGTGTCGAAGGCCTTGGAGGCAATAGGCCGCAACCCCGAAGCGTCAGGCACGATACAAACTACGATGTTTATCGGCATTGCTTTTACCGAGGCGTTGGCGATTTTTGCGTTGGTGGTCGGGTTTATCATCAAATTCACTTAAGCGAAGTAAAACCTTTTGTGCAGGAGTTAGGAGCCTGTTTATCTCTCCGGAACAAAAGGGTTTTACGAAGCGTAATCGTATGACACAAGTATTCGCAGCATTCGGCATAGACTGGCGGCTCTTGATAATCAATTCCGTTAACTTTGGGCTTCTTATGCTGGCATTGTGGTACTTTTTGTACGGGCCGCTTACAAAGATGCTTGACACCCGCCGCGAAAAGCTCGCCAACGGAGTTCGAGATGCTGAGTCTGCCAAGCTCAAGCTCGAAGAAATAGAGCAGTCGCGGGCGAGCATGCTCGCCCAAGCTGGCACTGAGGCCGACGCGGTACTCGCACACGCCCGCGCCGCTGGCGTGGCGCGCGAGCGCGAGCTCGCCCAAGCTGGGGAGGCAGCCGCCACGGCGGCAGTGCGCGAGGCCGAACAGCAGGCGCACGAATTAAAAGCGCAGGCACTCGTCGAGAGCAAACAAGAGGTCGCAAAACTCATTGTGCTTGGGATTGATAAACTACAACGACAACAATACATACAATGAACAACGTCGCCCAATATACCCGAGCTTTAAACGAACTCGTAACAAAAAACCCAGAATTAACAAAGAAGTATTTTCAAAATCTTCGACACGTGTTGGGTCGCAGAGGACATACAAAATTGTTGTCTCGGATTTATGCTGAGTACGAACGGATGGAGCTCAAAAAAAAGCGCTCGGAGCAGTATATGCATATAACACCCCAGCAAGAGCAAACGCGCGTCTTGCTCGAGTTGTATAGGAAGTTAATATCGTAGTATTTATTGTCTGTTGTACTTGTTATGGAATCATTTATAGAACAATTTAAAAAAGAAATCGAGAACTTTTCTCCTTCGCCTCGCGCCGCAAACACTGGCATCGTAACCGCGGTAGGCGACGGCGTCGCGCAGATTGAGGGTTTGCAGAGCGCCGTGATGTCGGAAATGGTGCGGTTTAATGTTGCAGGCAAAAAATCATTGGAACAAGCGCTTACAATACCCTCGGCAGTATTTGGAGTGGTCTTGAACCTCGAAGAGGACTCAGTCCGCGCGATTATCCTCGGCGACGCGAGCTTAGTGTCTGAGGGTATGGAGGTCGAGCCGACAGGCGAGGTGCTGTCGCTCCCGGTGGGTGAGGCGCTTCTAGGCCGTGTTATCTCCCCTCTGGGGGAGCCTCTTGATGGACTTGGCCCGGTTGCCTCGACAAAACGTAATCCTATCGAGCGCGAGGCGTACGGCGTTATACAGCGCCAGTCGGTCAGTGTGCCTTTGCACACTGGCACCAAAGCAATCGACTCGATGATACCAATCGGCCGCGGCCAGCGCGAGCTGATTATCGGCGACCGCTACACCGGCAAAACCACCATCGCCATCGACGCCATCCTCAACCAAAAAAACGAGCCGGCAGAAACGCGCCCCATTTGTATATATGTCTCCATCGGGCAGAAGGAGTCAAAAACCGCCCGCTTGGTGCAACAGTTGCGCGAGCGCGGCGCGCTTGAGTATTCGATTATTGTTGATGCGGGCGCCTCGGCGCCAGCCGCGCTGCAATATCTCGCACCCTTTGCGGGCGCGGCCGTTGGCGAATATTTTATGGACGCCGGGCGCGACGCGCTCATTATATATGACGACCTTTCCAAACACGCGGTTGCGTACCGGCAACTGTCGCTCCTCCTGCGCCGCCCGCCAGGGCGTGAGGCGTATCCGGGCGACATCTTCTACTTGCACTCGCGCTTGCTCGAGCGCGCGGCAAAACTCTCGCCCCAGATGGGTGGTGGCTCCTTAACCGCGCTCCCGATTATCGAGACGCAAGAAGGCGACGTTTCGGCATACATCCCGACCAACGTTATCTCAATCACCGATGGGCAGATTTTTCTCGAAACTGATTTGTTTAACAAAAATATGCGTCCGGCAATCAACGCCGGTATCTCGGTCTCGCGCGTGGGCTCCTCGGCGCAGACCAAAGCGATGAAAAAGGTCTCGGGCAAAATCCGCCTCGAGTTGGCACAGTTTCGCGAGTTGGAGGCGTTTATGCAATTTTCGCAAGACCTCGATGTCGAGACAAAAAAGCGCATCGACGCCGGCCAACGCTTGACTGCGGTGTTAAAGCAAAAAAATGCCCAGCCAATCCCGTTTGAGCGGCAGGCGGCTATCATTTACGCGGCAGTCAACGGTCACCTCTCGGGCACCACAGTCGAGCGCGTCCCGGAGTTTGAGGAAAAGTTTTTGACATTTCTCGACGCAAACGCCGCCGACCTACTCTCCGGCATCCGCGAGCAAAAAGAAATCACGTCGGAGTTGGAAGAACAACTCAAAGATGCACTCAAACAATTTGCCGAAACACATCAAGACCTAGCTCCTAGAAGCTAGTCACTAGCACCTAACTACTATGGCTGGACTCAAAACAATAAAAACAAAAATACGCTCGATTGAGAAAACGCAAACGGTAACAAAGGCGATGGAAGCTGTCTCGGCCAGCAAAATGCGTAAGGCGCAGCAAAAAGCGTTGGCAGGTCGTGCCTACGCCCGTGCGGCTGTGAGTATTCTGTCTCGCGTGTCTGGCTCGCGTGAGTTGGCAAACCATCCACTAGTCCGGGGAGCAGAAAGATTGTTTTCGGAAGCGTCGCCTCTCCTCCCAGCAGCTGGAGAAAATAATTTCTCTGCGTCCCGCGCATTGTACATCGTGATAACCAGCGACAAAGGTCTTGCCGGTGCGCTTAACTCGGCAGTGTTACGTAAAGTGCACGCCGATAGTATGTTCAGCGGGCTTGCACAGGAAAAAGTTTCTATCATTGCGGTCGGACGCAAGGCAAACGACTTTTTTGTCGCACGAGGTTTTGCAGTTGAGTCGTACCACCCCAACACTGATGTCCTTACCCCTGAGTTTGTCGCGCAGTTGGTAGACGAAGCCGCTAGCGCTTTTAATACTGGCGCGGTTGATGTCGTCAAAATCGCGTATCAAAATTTTGTCTCGACATTTGAGCAACGCCCAACCTTGCGTACCATCTTTCCGCTCTCGCTCGACGAGTTGCAACAAGTGGTGAGTGATATAGTGCCTGCCAGAGGCGTATTTGCACCTATCCCTCCCTCTGGTCGGGATCTCGACCAAAAGGTCTCGACCTACTCGCTCGAGCCCAGCGAGGTCGAAGTACTCGACGCCATCCTCCCGCGGCTCGCCTCGATTTTCGTGTACCATGCACTGTTGGAAGCTCAGGCCTCCGAGCACAGCGCGCGCATGGTGTCGATGAAGTCGGCCTCCGACAAGGCTGGCGAGATGGAGCACGATTTGACGCTCCAGTTTAACAAAGCGCGCCAAGCCGCAATCACCCGCGAAGTGTCCGAAATTACAGGCGGTATGGAAGCTATGGCAGCATGAAATGAAAAAGGATTTTCAAAAATGGCATACGAAAAAAACTTGGTTGCATGAAGAAAAACAGCGACCATTTTTTCATGAGCGTGAAGTATGGTGGTGTGCTCTCGGCGCCAATGTTGGGTTCGAACAGGATGGCAGGGGCGAATCTTTTTTGCGCCCAGTGGTTATAGTCAAGAAATTTAATAAGGAGGTCTTCTGGGGCGTTCCTCTTACTAAAAATCAAAAGAAAGGAAAGTTTTACTTCGCGTTTTCGTTGGGTGGTGAAATGAGTACTGTGATTCTTTCGCAGCTTCGGTTAGTAGACAGTAAGCGATTGCAGTATAAACTTGGCGATATAAAACAGCTTGAGTTCGATGATATGAGAAAACGCCTCACGCAATTGCTCACATGAGACGTTTTCTGTCTGTTACCCCTTGCGGGGAGGGCCGAAGCCGTTTGTGAGTCCAGTATAACAAACTGGTAAATTGAGTCAAGATGAGTTATAAACAAGGATATATATTGATATTTGATCTAGTTATAGGTGTTTCTATGCTAGTAGTTCTAATCTTAAAGAATTCATATGAAAGGAACAGTTAAACAAATCATCGGGCCGGTTGTGGATGTCTATTTTGAGGGCGAACAATTGCCTGCTATTAGGAATGCACTGAAAACTACAATTGGTAAGCGCAGTGTGACTCTCGAGGTTGCCCAACACATCGGGCTCGGGCGCGTGCGTGCGATTGCACTGCAAGACACATCGGGTTTGGCACGCGAGGCCTCGGTTGAGGACACAGGCGCGGCGGTCTCGGTTCCGGTAGGCGAGAAAGTTCTTGGAAGATTGTTTAACGTCGTCGGTGATGTTATCGACGGCAAACCCGACCTCGTGGGTGCACCGCGCAACTCTATCCACCGCGAAGCGCCGCCGTTTAAAGAGCAGTCAACCAAAGCAGAGGTGTTTGAGACCGGCATCAAATCAATCGACTTGCTTGCGCCGTTTATCCGCGGCGGCAAGGTCGGGCTCTTTGGCGGCGCCGGTGTCGGCAAAACAGTGCTGATGCAAGAACTTATCCACAATGTCGCGCAAGAGCACGGTGGCTACAGCGTGTTTGCTGGCGTTGGCGAGCGCGTGCGCGAGGGCAACGACCTCTACCACGAAATGTCAGAGAGTGGAGTAATAGACAAAATGGCGCTGGTCTTTGGCCAGATGAACGAGGTCCCCGGCGCCCGCGCGCGCGTTGGCCTTTCGGGGCTCACGATGGCCGAGTACTTCCGCGACGAGATGGGCAAAGACGTACTCTTTTTTATGGACAACGTTTTCCGTTTTGTGCAGGCGGGTGCCGAGGTGTCCTCGCTCCTCGGGCGCGTGCCCTCGGCCGTGGGCTACCAGCCAACGCTTGCCGAGGAGATGGGCCAGCTGCAAGAGCGCATCACTTCGACCAAAAAAGGCTCAATCACCTCGGTGCAGGCAATCTATGTGCCAGCCGACGACCTCACCGACCCGGCGCCAGCAACGACCTTTGCCCACCTCGACTCTACAATAGTGTTGACGCGAGGCTTAGCCTCACTGGGGATTTTCCCCGCAGTTGACCCACTCGATAGCAACTCGACCGCACTTGACCAGGACATCGTCGGCGAGGAGCACTATCAAATCGCACTCAAAACAAAACAGGTACTTCAGCGCTACAAAGACCTGCAGGACATTATCGCCATCCTCGGTATCGAGGAGCTGAGTGACGAGGACAAAATGCTGGTATACCGCGCGCGCAAGATACAGCGGTTCCTTTCGCAACCCGTGCACGTTGCCGAAGTGTTCTCGGGTATCCCAGGCGTGTATGTGCCGGTTGCAGAGACCATCCGCTCGTTTAAAGAAATCTTAGACGGCAAACACGACGAAAAGCCCGAAAGTGCGTTCTATATGAAAGGCGGTATTGATTCGGTAAAAATAGAATAATATGCAAACGCTGCGCCGCCGCATTTCTCCCGCTCGTGCGCTCCGGGCCGCT
>JAUSIO010000061.1 GCA_030647845.1 bacterium | reverse complement strand
CGCTACGCATGCCGCCCGCTGGTTCGTTTATTTTGAGGTTTACGCGCGCATTGTGCTTCATCCCCACGACGCGCAAGAGCGTGCGGATTGCTTTTGCCGTATTACCCGAGCGCCCGATGACCTTGCCCATGTCGTCGGCATTGAGGTCGAGCGTCAACAAGACACCCATCTCGTCGACCGTGCGCCCAATCTTTACCTCGTCCGGATTCTCCACTAGCCCTTTGACAACAAACTCCAAAAATTCCTGGTCGCGTTCTGCCATATCAGTATATTTAATTTGTAAATACCCTACTGTATTTTATTCTGCCGTTGCTTTTGCCGCAAGGTCGACGTCCACAGCTGACGCTTCGTCATCCTGTCGAGGACCAGCTACTGCCCCTTCTTGCGCCTCGCTTGACACTTCCGGTACCTCGGCCACTGCCTCGGCATCTCCAGCACTCGGAGTGCTTACGACTTTAAAAGAAGGGAGTACATTTATCTTTTTTGCATCGATAATCTTGTGCGAGACGAGCAAGTTATGCACCGTGTCGGAGACCGTGGCGCCATTTTTAATCCAGTGGGTAATGCGCTCACCGTCAAGTGCGGTGCGGTCCGCCCTAGGGTCGTGCGAACCGACCATCTCGAGATAGTTGCCGGTCTTGGGTTTCTTTTTTGAGTCAACAACGACCACCCGAAAGCTCGGGTCGTTTTTCCTGCCGCGGCGCTGGAGCCGTATAGTTATCATGAGGGCACTGTAGCAGGTGCTGGCATAAAGTCAATAAATACGCTATGATAGACGCATAACGGTCAAGAAGTATATAGAAGGCATCATACAAGTAACCCGCCGCGGCGTGGGGTATGTGCCCTTCGACTCCGCTCAGGGTAAACCGTCCCAAACTCAAGATATAGAGATACAAACGGCTGATTTGCACGGCGCACTCAACGGTGACACGGTGGCAGTCGAGCTTACTGGTGTACACCCGCGCCCCAAAGGCAAGGTTGTCAAAATAGAAACGCGAGCAAAAGAAGAATTTGTGTGCAGTGTTCGCGCTGGCAAGATAATTCCTGACGATGTGCGTTTTTATGCGCCGATTGGGGTTGATACAAAAGATTTCGCCGACGGGGATAAAATCTTGGTGAAGTTGATTTCGTTTGACGGCACAGTCGCGAAAGGCATCGTACTCAAACACCTTGGTCGCGCGGGCGACCACCGCACAGAGATGAACGCGATTGTGCTCGAGCACGGTTTTGATACCGAGTTTTCTGCAGCGGTGCAACGCGAAGCGCGGGAGATAGAAAAAAATCATGCCGCGACTATCGCTGCAGAAGTACCAAAGAGAATTGATTTTCGCGGCGTGCCGACTATGACTATCGACCCCAAAGACGCCAAAGACTTTGACGACGCGCTGTCTGTACGCAAAATTGGAGAAGACTGGGAGCTCGGCGTCCACATTGCCGACGCAACTTTTTTTGTGCACCCAGGCACCGCGCTCGATGACGAAGCCACAAAGCGCGGCACCTCGGTCTACCTGGTCGATACCACCATCCCCATGTTGCCGCACGAGTTAAGCGCAAACGTCTGCAGTTTGCGCGAGGGCGAAGACCGGCTCGCCTTTTCTGCGATATTTCGCATACACAAAAATGGCGAGGTGTTGGAGCGCCGGTTTGAGAAATCGATTATTCGCTCGCAGAAACGCTTTACATACGAAGAGGCACAAGAAATACTCGACGACGCCGACCATACAAAGGACAGTCATTTGTCAGAATACAAAGGACTGTCCTTTGTAACGGAGTTACTGACACTCCGCGACCTCGCACGCCTGTTTAAAAAACAACGGGAAAAAGACGGCGCGATAGACTTCGGCGACAGCGAGGTGCGTTTTGTTTTGGACAAAGCGGGGAAACCAATTGATATAGTGCGTAAAGAGCGCATAGAGACTAACTCGCTGGTCGAGGAATGTATGCTTTTGGCAAATCGCGAGGTGGCAACCTATGTTTCGAAACTCGCAGAAAAAGTACCCGAACACGGACTTATTTTTTTGTATCGCATCCATGACACCCCGAAGGCAGACCGTATAGACGAACTTGCTGTGTTTGTACGCGCGGTCGGCTACGAGTTTGGTAAGAAAAACAAAAAAACTACAGCACGCGATATCGGCCATTTGCTCAAACAAATCGAGGGCAAACCTGAAGAACATTTGATACGCACAGCAACCCTGCGTGCGATGGCAAAGGCGATATACTCGACAAAAAATATCGGACATTTTGGGCTTGCGTTCGAATATTACACACACTTCACCTCGCCCATACGCCGCTACCCCGACATGTTGGTGCATCGGATACTCATGTCGCACCTGGACGGCAAACCAATGACCCGCCGCGAGTTTGGAGCACTGGAGAAGATGTGTATTGCCGCGAGCGAACAGGAGGCAAAGGCGGTCGACGCCGAGCGTGAAAGTATCAAATATAAACAGGTCGAGTATATGTTGGGCAAAATCGGGCAAACATTTGATGCAGTAGTTTCGGGCGTTACCGAGTGGGGTTTGTATGTCGAAGACAAAAAAAGCGCCGCCGAGGGGCTGGTGCGCGTGCGCACGCTCGGAGACGATTTTTATAATTACAGCCAAAAAGAGTACGCACTTGTGGGCCAGCGTACAAAGAAAAAATTCTCACTGGGAGACCCTGTGAGAATTAAGCTTGCTGCCGCCGACCTGGCAACGCGACAACTAGACTTCGAACTGGTGCGTTAGCGCCTGTTGAAGTGCTGGCGAACATCGTGCGGAATTTGGTGTGGTTGCAGACGCTCCCATGCATCCACGCCCGCGCCATTGGGTCGACGGACAATGATGCCATCTCTGTTAACCGCCCACTCATACTCGCCGTCACGATAGACACCGGTGCGAATCAGTTCTTGCATTTC
>JAUSIO010000058.1 GCA_030647845.1 bacterium | reverse complement strand
CGCTCATTGTACCCTCCGTGAGGTGTTGTTGAATAACAATCCAAAGACACCATACCATACGGTATAATTAATTGCATGAGAAAAACTTTTGCCCTGGGGCTTCTTTTGCTGTTGCCTATATTCGCTTCGGCGGCAGGATTTGCCAAGCAATCGCTCTTCCTTTCTAAAACTCCCGTACAGGAGGGCGAAACGGTGCTCATACACTCGGTGGTGGCAAATGACGCTACTATTAAGTTTGACGGGAGTGTCGTGTTTTCCGACCAAGTCGGATCCGCCTCGGGCGGAAAAGATCAATCTATAAAAATAGGCTCGGTTGTAGTAACAATCGCTGCAGGTGGGGCGAATGCCGTATCGGTGTCATGGAAGCCCTCTGCCGGCTCGCATACTATTACTGCCGAACTCACCGGCAAAGACAATATAGTAGTAGAAAAACAATCAGCGACTTTTAGCATCGCTGCAAAACCCTCACCCGTGCTGTCTGTGGGGACTTCATCAGCGGCGGCAGTTGAGTCTTCACAAAATATTCAAAATCAAATCGGCTCGCTTTCTCCTACCGCCGCAGAAGTGAGCAAACCCGCGTTCACGGTTATCGACGGGCTACGCTCGACCGCCGCCGATTTTATCGACTCTCAACTCGCGAGCACTAAAGCCAAACTGGCTACGACTCCAAAAACCGGCGTCGTCTCTGGCGACTCAACAACGCAAGACCCCACCATTAGCAACCCGTGGAGCAACGTGTGGTTCGTGCTTTATACGCTCTATATATATCTTTTAACGATACTGCGATTTCTTATCGGCAACGCCGGGGTATTTTATCCCTTGCTCGCAATACTCTTTTTGTATTTCCTGTGGCGAACCTACAAACGCTTCCGCCGCCCCGCGTGGGAGCGTTAGAAAATTGTCAAGGTTTTAGGATTTTTTCCAGTGCCAAACCGCAAGAATAAATAACACGAGCGTGGTGAGAGCTGAGATGCCACAGTACAGGCAGAGCGCGCCGATGACAAAAAACTGAAAGAGTTCAAAGCCTATCGAAAGAAGGAGACCGATGCCCGTGTACGCGAGTGTAGCAAAGCGGAGTGCTTTTGAATCCGGTTCAATGGCGAGCAAAATCGCGAGTGCGAGCATATACCCATAGTAGACAAGTCCAATATATCCAAATGGCACACCGAACGGATGCGAGTAGGCGCTTGCGAGCACTATCTCACAACCGCCAATCGCGCATCCGGGGATGATATCGAGATACGCGTAATATGAAAGAAACAGGGTATCCCCCAATCCAACCAGCGTTGCGGCAATAAGATAAAAAGGGGTAAGTATGACTTTCTTGTCCATGCATTTAATATATATTATTTTTTACTTCTTCGCTTAGCTTCTTTTGTACGCACCTGATGCTCGTCGTAGCCAAAGTGATGCGCGACCTCATGCCAAATAGTGTCTCGGACCACTTGAGCGACCGCGAGATTGCTATAGGTAGCATATTCCTCAATTGTTTTTTGATAAAGAGTGATCGTATCCGGCAATGTAGCACCAATGCCATATCCGTCTCCCCGAGCGGTGGCCGGTATTCCGTGATAAAAGCCCAACAGATCTTTGGTAAGAACTTCTTCCTCAATCAAAAAAGCAACGTTTTGTATCTTGCCGCGAAACCGCTCAGGAATAGCATGAGGAAATTCCTCTTCAACCAATTTTTCAAACTCTTCTCGGGTCATAACTTTGTTCATTTCAATAAATCTTTAAATTTCTCCTGCACCTTTTCGACTTTTGGGGTGATGATGAGCTGGCAGTAGCCCGCGTCTTTGTGGTTTTCGTAATATTTTTGGTGGTAGCCCTCGGCTTTGTAAAATGCGTCGAGCGGCTCGGTGGTAGTCACAATCTTCTTGCTCAACATTTTTTGGATGTTCTCGATATAGCGTTCCGACATTTGCTTTTGACGTTCGGTGGTATAAAAAATTGCCGAACGATACTGCGGCCCCACATCACTGCCCTGACCGTTGGCTTGTGTCGGGTCGTGGCTCGCAAAATATACCTGCAAAAGTTCGGCGAACGCAATGCGGTCGGGGTCGTACACGATTTTTGCCGACTCAACATACGGCGTTTCACCGCTACTCACCTCTTCATAACTCGGATCCTTTTCATTTTTATACTTCGGTCCGGCATACCCTGGCTCAACCGACTCCACTCCCTTAATCATCAAAAAAACAGCCTCAGTGCACCAAAAGCATCCCCCACCAAACACTATTGTTTCAGTTCGCATTTCTGCTATTATCCCACACAGACGCAACAACTCAACGGGAGGACAATAATGGCGGATACGGCTCAGCTCGATCAGAGCACTGTTTCGCGATACGACAACGCCCTCGACAGAATGGTGACAAAAGCGAAGCAAAAAGGTCACCGCTGGGAACTTCTCTTGTCGATGGCTAAGGCGGTACAGTCTGAACTCCACGCCGATCAGGAGGTACGGTTTGCTTCGGGGATGGAACTTCTTTTGCGAGCTGTCATCGAGCTACTCGAGGAGCCTCTGACCCCTAGCCACAACTACGTCGACAACAAAATCGACAATGGTGTGCGCCGCATCCAAGAAGAATTCAGAACTCATAAATGAGTCGTCTTATTGAACCGCCAAGCTAGTCTCGGCGGTTTTTATTTTTCCTTATTTGCTTATTCAATTGAATAGTTAAATAAACAGGTATTGCAGTGTGTCAAAACTTCGCATATGCGCAAAGTTGACCATTTATTTTCCTTTCAATTTTTCAATCGCGAGCTCGGCGTAAAATTTTACGTCAGGATGTACGTCTAGAGACTTAAGTTCGTCTTTGGAGAACCATTTATATTCATCTTCCGGGCTTTCGAGAATCACTTGATCAGAATGAGAGGTTGCAAAATAGGTGAAATCCACATGTTCGTGAGTTGAAGAAATTTCATGCCGGTTCATGCCAATCGGTGGCACCAGTTCTACGTATCGTCGTGGAGGATCGCCGTGGTAAATAGGTTCATTGTGTGCGAAGGGTTTGTTTCCGTCCCATAGGGAGACATCAAGTCCTGTTTCCTCTTTTACTTCTCTCAATGCAGCTTCCGTCGGGTCTTCGTTAAGTTCAACATGTCCTCCAACAGCTAGCCAGATTTTATATATAGGATGGAAAATAAGCAGGACCTTATTTTTGTAAACCACAAAAACTCCGACTGTAAAATCTATCTTTTCGTGAATGTGAGACATATGGGTATTGTATCAGCTTCAAATAAACAACCCCTCCCCAAGTCGCGGGGAATGATCGAGTTTAAACTAATAAATTATGATATTACATAATATCAAAATAGTTCCTACGGGTTTATTTTAAGTACTTTTTCCCTTTTAATTTGTCG
>JAUSIO010000053.1 GCA_030647845.1 bacterium | reverse complement strand
CGCTCCTGCGAAAGTATATAGCCGACCGCGTACCGTTTCGCGCGCGCAAATCGTTTGCTGTTATTTCGGAGATATTACTACACGTCTCACGCTACACATCGCAGTTTGCCGAGGTGCCGTTACGCTACGACTACGGTCTCAAAAAAGGCCCATCGAAGATGAAGCTTTTCCAAACGCTGTGGGAGTACACGCGCATCACGCCACGCACACCGCTCCACAAACAACCGATTTTTTGGATTGCGGTTGGCGCGTTTTTGCTACGGGTGTGGGGAATCATGTACGGCTTCCCCAACCTTGCCATCCCCGATGAGCCCGCGCTCACGCGCGGTGCGCTCGTGATGCTCAAGCTCCACACGCTTATCCCTGCACTACACACGGCGGATTTTGCAACGATGTACTATCCGCCTTTGACCGCGTATCTCTACCTTATCGTGCTTGCACCGGTTATGCTGGTTGGCTATCTTTTTTCTCACACACTGTCGCTCGGCGACTACGCAATGCAACTCGTGCTAGACCCAACTCTGCCGTGGGTGGCAACGCGCGTGATGTCGGCATTTATCGGCGCACTCACAGTGTACTTTTTGGGCAGGCTTGCCGAGCGCATATACTCTGGGAGTGGCGTGTTTGCTGCGCTGTTTTTGGCAACGAGCTTCCTACACGTATTCTTTTCGCATATCGCGCGGCACTGGACGCCATCGGTGTTGTGTATTGTCGGCTTGCTATGGGCTGCGTACCATATTTACTACTCGGGGCAAAGGCGCTGGTATGTTCTTGCTGGCGTCTTTGGAGGGCTTGGGGTCGCCGCTGGGGTGTTGCCTGGCGTCCTTATGGCGGCACCCGTGCTCGCGCATTTTTTTCGCGAGGAACGATTTATTGCAAAACTGCGTAGCGGAATGTTCTGGACGATGCTCGCTATAACTGGCGCACTCGCCCTGCTCACTTTTGCGCTCCACCCGCTTATCCTCAACAACCTGCTCGGACATTCGCAGGGGACTACCATCGGCGCCCACAAGTCACTCTATGGGTTTGCCGATATGGCAACCACCGAAGTGCGCGAGTTTGCACAGTCCGAAACGGTGTTATTTATCTTCGGTCTTATCGGGCTCTCATTCTTTCTTATGCGTCATAGAAGGTTTGGTATTGTTTTGGCACTCACGGCACTTCTCACCGTGCTTTCGATATATCTCTTCCATTATTATTTGTTGCACTATGTACTGCTTATACTCCCCGTGTTTGTCCTCTTTGCTGGCGCGGGGGCTTACGAGCTAGTGCGTATGGCAAGAGCGCGATGGGTGCGTGTGGCGCTAGCCGTGTGTATTTTTGTACTGCCCACTCTCATCGCTCTGCGCTTTAGCTACCTGTGGACTCTGCCTGATACCAGGCAGAGCGCGCGGACATATATAGAAGAATATCTGCAAGAGGATACTAAGATTATTTCCTACGTGCCGAATGTAAAAGTGGTCTGGCCAAACAAAGAGGCAGTTCTCTCGCGTCTTGCGTTTGACCCGGCATCGAGCCGCTTGGTCGACCAGACACTGCTTTCGCTCGCGACCTCGAGCTACCCCATGCCCGCCTACAGGGTTTTTGAAATAGGCACACTTTCCCCCGATGGGGTAGCACAACTGACTCCGCAATTTTTGGCGTCACAGCATTTTAGTTATGCGGTTGTTGACCGATTTGGTACACAGTACCCGGCGCTTGAGGCTTTGCTCTCAAAAGGGCAGGTTGTCGCGCGCTTCCCGCAAGAGGGCACAGCGGTCAATATCTTTGCCGACAATTTCCCCGGGCCGGCACTCTTGGTGTTTGCGATGCACCAGATGGGGCCCGAAATCTGGATAGTAAAACTCGCACCATGAAAATACTTTTGTTTGGCGCCTCGGGGATGGTAGGCTGCGAGCTTGCGCACGCGCTCGCACACCATAGCATTGTTGCCCCGCCGCATACACAAGTCGACATAGCCGATGCCGTGGCGGTTGAGCGCGTAGTCGAGGAGGAAAAACCTGATTTCATTATCAACGCCGCCGCGATTATTGACGTGGGTGCACTCGAGCGTGACCCCGCGCTCGGCGCGCGCATAAACGTGCAAGGTGCGGAGAATATCGCGCGCGCCGCAGTAGCACACGCTATCCCGCAATTGTTGGTAAGTAGTAGTTATGTTTTCGGTGAATCTTTACAACCCTACTCGGAAGACGCTGTAAAGAATCCCCAGAACGTATATGGCAGAACAAAAGCAGAAGCCGAAGATGCACTTGTGGCGTGTGTCAGCAGCACGTCGTGGCATGTCGCGCGCTCTTCGTGGCTCTACTCGCATTACAAAAACACATTTGTAGACGAAGTCGCACAAACCTTGCTCCAAGGCAAACCGTTTGAGGCGTCACCGCAGCGGGGCAACTCGACGCATTGCGGCGAATTTGCGGCGGCGATCGTAAAAAATTTTATCGATGCTTCGTCGCACAGTGGTGTGTACCATATCGTTAACGAAGATGGCGCATCGCGTTTTGAAATCGCCCGTGAAGTGGCGCGTACCCTCGGCGCATCCGAGGATCTTGTCGTCGCAAAAGAGTTTCCATCAAGCGCGATGCGCCCCAGTGTCGTACTCCTAAATACCAAACTCCCAAAACTAGCTCCTTGGGAAGAGTCATTGCGCACATACATTGTTGCGCAGTACATGCAAAAATAATTATGCTAGGCGCAACCGTTTGTGGTAAACCCTTTGGTGCGTTTTTGTTGAGCCGCAGTAACGCTTCGCTCAAGCGACTTCTCAAATCCCGCGGCTATTGTTGTGCGGAAGACTGCGCCAAGAATGCTATATACAACCCGCGTGCGCACCCCGCCAGTGTGGGGGATAGACGCGAACGATACGGTTAGGTTGTTTTCTTTTGCGCGTCTGCGCCAGATTTGCTTCCCTGCGGAGAGATACCAGTCGGAGGAGACAATAATAATTTCTCGCACCTCGAGGTACGGCACTACTTCGGTTGTGGCACGTGCTTCCGAGAATGTGCCTACTCCGCCGCGCAGGACACAAATCGACTCCGCCGGGATGTTGTTTTGCATAAACCACTCGCGCATAAGCGCACCGAGCGTCAGACCGTCTGGCGTGTAGGGAACATCCCCCGACAACAAAAGTACATCATCCGATTTTGCCACGTTGAGTGCCGTACGCATCCGGGCAACCGTCGTGCTACACAGCACCCTGGGAGCGATAAAATGACACGGGACCGGTACGATAACTCTAGACATAGATAAGAGCCCCTAGTATAGTACGAAAGCTATCATATGAAAAAAGCTTTTATTACCGGTATTACCGGGCAGGACGGCTCATACTTGGCAGAACTCCTTATCAAAAAAGGATATGAGGTACACGGGCTTGTGCGCCGCACGAGCACTTTTAACCGCCACAACATCGACCACATCTTTGCCACGGACGCGCACCGCGCTAAGCACTTGCATTATGGCGACATGGCGGACATGAACTCGCTCATGTCTATTTTGCGCGCTGTGCGGCCCGAAGAGGTGTATAACCTTGCGGCGCAGTCGCATGTCAAAATCTCGTTTGAGATACCTGCCTACACCGCGCAGGCCGATGCGCTCGGCGTACTCTCTCTGCTTGAGGCCACACGGCTCTTGGGGCTCAAGTCCAAAATATACCAGGCATCTACCTCGGAGCTCTACAGCGGCGAAAAAAAGCACGCTCCGCAGAACGAGCAGACACCGTTTAAACCGCGTAGCCCATACGGCGTCGCTAAGCTGTATGCGTTTGAGATTGCACGGGTATATCGCGAGAGCTACGGTATGTTTGTCGTCAATGGCATCTTGTTTAACCACGAGTCTCCGCGCCGCGGAATAAACTTTGTTACGCGCAAAGTAATGCACGGGGTCGCAGAAATCGCCGCCGGAGTGCGAGACCATATATTACTCGGCAACTTGGATGCCGCTCGCGACTGGGGATATGCGCCAGAGTATATGGATGCGGCGTGGCGGATGCTCCAACAAAAGACGCCGCAGGATTTTGTTATTGCGACTGGTGAGCCGCACACCGTGCGCGAGCTTGTCGAGGAGGCGTTCCACATAACTGGCGTAACTCTCCACTGGAGAGGGAAGGGAGCGCGCGAGGTCGGTGTAGATGCCAAGAGCGGCAAGATTTTGGTAAAAATAGACCCAGCATACTACCGCCCCAACGAGGTTGACTATCTCCATGGTGACGCCCGTTATGCGCGCAAAATACTCGGGTGGAGGCCCAAGACGAAGTTTAAAAAACTGGTAGAATTGATGATGGAGGCGGAACTCGCGCATCTCGGCAAGAAATAACGTATGCAAAAAATAGAGAAACAAATCGGTGTCGGCGCGGTCGAGATTGGTGACACCGAACGGCGCTATATAAATGATGTGCTAGACACTGGGCGGCTCTCCTACGGGCCGTATCTCAAGCGCTTCGAGCGGGAGTTTGCGGCGGCGCACGACATGCGCTACGCGGTGATGGTTAACAGTGGCACAAGCGCACTTGAGATGGCAGTGGCTTGTCTCAAGGAAGTGTACAACTGGCAGGATGGCGACGAAGTGCTGTGCCCGGCGGTTACGTTTGTGGCGACAAGCAACGTCATAGTCCAAAACAACCTCAAGCCAGTGTATGTCGACGTCGACCCGCGCACGTACAATATCAATCCGGAAAAGATAGAAGAGAAGATAACACCGCGAACAAAAGCGATTATGGTGGTGCACTTGTTTGGTCAGCCCGCCGAGATGGATAAAGTGATGGCTCTGGCACAGAAGCACAACCTGCGCGTTATCGAAGACTCGTGCGAGACCATGTTTGCAAAGTTTAATGGCAAGTCGGTCGGCTCGTTTGGTGACATTGGATGCTTTTCGACCTATGTGGCGCATTTGTTGGTTACAGGCGTTGGTGGCTTGGCGGTAACCGATAATCCGAAGTACGCTGAGATTCTGCGTAGCTTGGCCAACCATGGGCGCGACAATATTTATATTTCGATTGACGATGATAAAGGTAAAACTGGCACCGAACTCGGCGAAGTTATATCGCGACGGTTTAATTTTATACGTCGCGGGTACAGCTACCGCGTCACCGAGCTCGAAGGCGCGCTCGGCTGTGCCCAACTCGAAAGACACATCCCGATGATCGCAAAACGCAAAGAAAACGGCGCATATTTTAATGAGTACCTGTCGCAATTTAGCGAGCATGTACAATTACCTGCAACCGCTCCCGGAGCCGACCACGTGTTTATGATGTTCCCGATAGTCATCAAACAGGATTCACCGGTCAAAAAATCAGAGCTCACTCAGTTTCTTGAGGAACACAATATTGAAACGCGTGACATGCTACCGCTCATCAACCAACCCTATATTCGTTCGCTCCAAGGAGACCTTGAAGCTCAGTACCCCATTGCAAAGTGGGTAAATAACAACGGTTTTTACATCGCATCGCACTACATGCTCACCCCGCACGAGCGCGAGTATATCGTTGCTGTTTTTGGAGAATTTTTCGCCTCAATGTCCAAATAAGTCGCACCTTTTTCTTTTGCAGTATCTGTGGTACGTTTATTTTTGGAAAGAGTCGGCGTCACATTAGGGGGCGGAGTATGGACAAGGAATATGAGATTTGTTATGAGGGGCGTCCCGAACTGCCTATCCGATTTCAAGCAGGGACTCTTGTGAATCGGGTTGGCGACAGATCCGCTGTTCCATATAGGGTTTCGGAGATATGTCTCGAAGATGATGAACTGTTGTATATACTCGCTGACGGCTCACGAGTACGGGCTAGAGAAATTTCCCGCATCACGGACGGATCAGAGATAATTATGGTTCTATAAGCCCGGCGTCCATGATAGGACGCTTTTTTATATTTTTATCGCAACACCGCCATTTTTGGCAATTGATTTTTCTGCGGCATTGAGGACTGCGACAACTGCGAGCCCCGCGATCGCGTCAGTGTGCGGCTTCGTGCCAGTTTTAATTGCGTTGAGGAATGCTTGCAACTCTAATGTCAGCGGCGAGCCGGGCGCGTAGGTTGGGTAGGAAACTTCCAGTACAGTATCTATTTTTTTGTATAACAGTACTTTTTTCTCCACCAGCGTGTCGTCGTACACAACACTGCCGCCTTCGCCGACCACTGTAAGATGCCGGCGTTTTTGCGGCATCACGGAGCTGCTAAAAATATACCCAACTGTCCCATTTTTAAAATTGAGCTGCATCTGTGCTGTGTCCCACAGTGCGGTACCCTGGCGCAGTGTCGCCGTGCCCCACGCCGCTACGCTCTCGGGTATCTCGCCCATGAGGTCGAGCATCATCGAGAGGTCGTGCGAGCCGTAGTCCCACATCGCCGAGTAGTCGGGGCGTACGGGGCCAAAGTTATAGCCCTCGCCCAACAGCAGGCGGACAGGACCTATCTGTTTTGACTGCTCTTTTGCCGCTTGATATGCGGGGTTATACAAATGGATGTGGCCGACAAAAACTATCGAGCCACTTTTTTGTGCCGCGGCCGCGATTTTTTGCGCGTCTTCCAACCCGGCGGCTAGCGGCTTTTCGATAAAAACGGGGACCCTCCGCTCGACAAACGGGAGCGCTATCTCTGCATGGGTTGCGGGGGGCGTGGCAACAACCACCGCATCGATGTCATTTTTTTGCAACAAGCCGTGCCACTCGCGCGTTGCCTGGTACGCAACTTCACACTCCGACAGCGCATCGAGAATTTTGAGAATATTTTTTCCCCACCGCCCGGTACCCACAACCGCCACTCGTATTTTTTTTGCCGCCATACCGTTAGTATCGCATCTAGTCGTGTAGCGCGCCGTCCTTATAGTTGGGTTCGCCTCGGCACCATTCTATAAAACGTTTCAGGCCGTTCTCAAGGTTGACTTGCGGCACAAATGCGAGGTCCGCACGCGCCTTACGAATGTCGGGGCATCGCCTCTGCGGCTCGCCGCCGGGGTAATTGCTCGGGTAGGGGATAAGTTGATATGTCGCGCTGTTGCCCTCCAATTTTATAAATAGTTCCGCTAGATTTTTCATTGAGATTTCGTTTTCTTCGCTGCCAATATTGTACACACCGCCGGGCTTGCCGCGGAGCATCACTTTGAGGAATCCGGTTGCCGCATCGGTGATGTAGCAAAACGTCCGCGTTTGGTGCCCGTCGCCGTGCACCGGTATCGGTTGCTTGTTGAGCGCTTTGTACGCAAACATTGGTAGCACGCGGCGGTCGGCGTGCCCCATACCGGGGCCAAAGACGTTAAACGGGCGCACGATGGTCGTCGGCATACCAAACTGCTCAAAATATATGGTCGCTATAGTTTCCCCGAGCCGCTTCGACTCGTCGTAACATGCACGCGGCCCGACCGAGGAGACATAGCCGTGGTAAGTCTCTGGCGTGGGTACCGCGCTCTCGTCTGGGTCGCCGTATATCTCGCTGGAGCTGAAAAAAAGAAATCCTTCTAAGTTTTTTTGTTTTCGACCAAGCTCAAGCAAGTTTTTGATGCCGCTTACCGCGCTCTCAATTGTTTCGAGCGGATATTTTTTGTAGTACACCGGCGAGGCAAGGCCCGCGGCGTGGATGATGTAGTTGACATCCTCGCGCACTGGCAAAGGCTGCGACACGTCGCCCCACACCTCGAGCACATCGTCGCGACCTTTGTAACTAAAATGCGCATGTGGCGACCCGGTGATAAAGTTGTCGACCGAGATAATGCGGCATGGCTTCTGGAGTGTTGTGTCGTTGAGGTAGCACAGAGCGCCAATGAGGTATTTACCGAGGAACCCCGAGCCACCACTAATCAAGACCGTCTTACCCGACAGCTTGTGTGCCTCCTCGCCGAGCCCGCGCCCTATAGTGGCGATATCTTCCCATACGATTTGTCCTTCCATACGTGCGGGCGATTATAGTCGCCCTGTTCCTTCTTGTAAACCCGCCACCTACTCAATAGTTACGTGGGCTTGACAGAAGTATGGTATCGTGTATCATAGATGGCGAAAGATCATTCTAAACCCACGGAGGACTTGAAATGAATAGCCGCGGTTTTCACTTTGCCGGATTCCTTTCCCAGATCGGAGGCGGGAAGAGTAAGAATGTTCAAGCGCAATTCGAGCAACTTGCCGCCGTCGAACAGCAGGCGATAGAACTCGTGCGCCTGTTGACAGGGAAAGGTTACACAACCGTCAAGGAGTTGCAGGTCGCCCTCAATGACCAGCAGCTTCCGGCGATCGACCTGACGCTGGTGGCGGCTTTCCTCGCCGGCTATTACGTTGCCGAGTCGTACGGCTCCGTCTACGATGCCAACCTGTTCGGTGAAATGTCCATGCACGACAGCAAGGACGTTCACACCAAAGCGAGCCTTGGTGCGCTACTTGCGATGATGCGCGACCGACACGTCGTCAAACTCGCTGACCGGCGCACCACCGGAACGTCGGCGCCTGTCTTGATCAAAACGATAGAAGAAATCGAAGCGGAGAAATGGAAGAAGGCAGAGGAGGCCTCGGAGGCGGAACTCCGTAAGATTACAAGCAGATTGCAAATGCAGGATGACTCCAAAGTACCATAAGGGGTTTTCAACCACTGCCCCACGCGTCCTTAACCGGATTGCGTGGGGTAATTTTTTTACGCAACTTCCCGCGCGATAGTTACGGGCTGTACTTTTTTGATTTAGTATGCTTAAATCGTTTTGGCAGGTCTTCTCAGTTTGAGAGAAAGGAAAATACGATGCCGACAAATGCTCTGCGTCTTGCCCCAGTAGTGGGTGAGTTTGGTCGCGTCAGGGAAGTGAGATACGAACGTTGCAAACCCGATAATCCGAACATCCCGAAGGGCGCTCGGACATGGAACCATCTGTTTCAGACCGACATGAAGGCGGGTTTGGGTAGACGCATGGCCGCCTGGAGGATTAGAAGCGAGGAGGTGGGGAATCACTTCCATCCTCGCACGTCGAACAAAGACCCGGAGGTGTTCGAGTTTCTCCTTGGCGACGTCGATATCTGGTTCCAAGACATCTATGGGCAAGAACTTTTCGGACGTATCCGGATTGGCCTCGGCGAGGCGCCGGTCTTATGCACGATTCCGCCCTATGTCCTCCACTCTTTCATCATCTTGAGCGACCACGCGCTTTTCGAGGAGTTCCAAACGGACCCCTTTAACCCGGAGGACACCTACAGCGCCGCGGAGTTCGAGTTGCTTCGTCAAAAATACGCTTCAGCACGGTAACACCCGTGCTTTTTTCTTTTTAATTTTTCTACTGCACTTCGCGCGGGGGGATGGGGATGAGGTAGCGGAATCTAGCGGATTTGATAGGCTTGAGAGAAATCTATGCCCGAGAAATCATTGCGAGAATTTTTTAGAAAATATATAGAAGATACCCCTGAAAAAGGACCTGTCGCCGAGGTGAAACTTTGGCTTTGTAATCTGACTAACGTTGTCGCCGTAGAAGTTGGTTTAGATGGCGGTAGAGTTTTTTCTGTGTATATAACGTCCCGCGCTCTCAAGCATCTATACGATAAAAAGCCTGCAGGAGAATTCTTTTGTTTGCTGGATTGTCTCGACGAAATCGCCCGGTATCCAGAACAGATTTACAAGAATATGAAAAGTAAAAGAGGGGACTACTGTCTAGTAGGGAAATATAACGACTCGGAGTATGTTTGTTCTGTCGAAATAATCGCAAACTTATCCGAAGCTGAAGTACAAATCGCAACGGGTTTCCGCGTAAGAGATAGAAAGTATCTTCGCAAATACACTCTCTTGTGGAGCCGGGGGACCGGCAACCCCCATCGTAACGCTTTGGATGCCCCCGAGGGGGTCTACTAACGTTCCGCAGTAGAGCCGAAATTTCTGCGTTTCAGCCCCACAAGAGAACATACTTCACTGCCGTAAAGTGTATTCGAATTAACTTACTTTGTCAATCTACTTCCCGTGGGGGGATGGGGATGATGTAGCGGTAGGCGCCGCCAGTTTTCTTTTTTATGTCGTCAAAATATTCGTAGGCAAACACTACCAACAGGTCTGCTTTGTGCGTGTTTAAATATTCCTTCGACACTATGGGGATGTGCGTGCCGGGGCTGGTTCGGTTTTGTTTGAGTGGGCTGTCATCGACAATAAACTCGATTAACTCCGGACCAATCTTACCGTAGTTGCAGATGGTCGAGACGCGCGCTGGCGCGCTGTACCCGGCGACACGCACGCCGCTTTTTTTATATGTTGTCAGAATATCCCGAAACGCGGCAATATAAGTGTCTACCGTATGTTTAAACTCTTCCAATTTTGGGAGCGTAAGAGTTTGTTCTTCTTGTGCGACGAACTCCGCCACGCGCGCGGACACCGTGGCGGCGTGACTTTTATTGTGCGCCGTAACGCGCAGGGAGCCGCCGTGCGGCTCTATCATCTCGACGTCGGCAATATACATCCCGTGCATCTCGAACAGGTTTTTTAGCGAAGTAAACGAGTAGTAAAATATCCGGTCTAAATAAAATCGTTCGAACTGGACTCCTTCTATAATGTTCCCGATGTACTCCACCTCTATAATAAATGCGCCGTCATCAGTCATCAACTCTTTTGTCGCTTCGATAAAGACGTGAGGATCTTCGAGGTGCGTAAAGATACTACTGGCGACCACAGTGTCTGGCTTGCCGTACTCGGCCACAATTTTTTGCGCAGTTTTTGAGTCAAAAAAAGAAACAATTGTCTCGAGCTCCGCATCGTTTGCGATTTTGCCCACGTTCACAGACGGGTCGACACCGAGCGCACGCACACCCAACGCTTTGAGCGGCTTAAGCAAAATCCCATCGTTTGAGCCGACATCCACCACAAACTTCGCGCCGGATAGTTTTTTTGCAAATGCGTCGAAGTGCCGCACAAGCCCCGCGTTTACCGAAGAGAGATAATAATAATCTTGAAACATCCGCTCTCGGGACACAACAGTACCCAGCTGTACATTTTTGCAGTTGGTACAAAACAACACCGCAAGCGGGAAAAAATCCTCGGTTTCAAACTGCTCTGGTGTCGGATATTTGTTTGCAAGCGGTTGTTGACCTAAATCAAGAAACTCAACGGCGGTGTTTTGGCGGCACAGATGGCATTGCATATCTGACTGTAGCATACTTATTTATCGTGTTGCCTCCAAACGAAGAGTTTGTACCATGTGTAGTTCCAAAAGAATCCAATGATAATGCCAGCCGCGTAGGCACCGTGGATAAACAGGAGGTTTTGCGTCGCGTGTTCTGCGGTAAACACGAACAGCCACTGCAAAAAGACCGAGCCGCTCACCACGAGATGGAACCGCAGGAGGCGCCAGAAAAGCGAGATGTTGTGCTGTCTATCATGAAAAGAAAAGCGATTGTTGAGATAAAAATTCGTCAGGATTGCGACTTCCGCACCAATCACGGCAGAGGTGCTTAGAGCGAATAACTTCAGATACACGCCGAGGGTCTCGAACATTATTGTCTGTACGACAACAGCAACGGCTCCCACCATGATAGTGCGCACGAGACGCGAACTCAGCATCAATTTACAAAACGGAATGACGGAGTTCATGGTGTGGTATGCTTGCGAACATTCTATCACAGCGTAGGATTGTTCTATGGTAGAAGACTTTCAATATGAAGGAAGGGATTTAGAAGCAATGTCCCTCGCCCCGAATTATCACGCTTGGATCTTGCGGGAGTTTGCTCCATATCTCGGGAAAAAAGTTGCAGAAGTTGGTGCAGGTTCGGGTACTTTTTCCGCCCTTCTCCTACAATATCCAACTGAGGAACTTGTAGCCGTCGAACCTTCGCGAGAAATGTATCCGCTCCTCCTAGAGCGGTTTCGTGGTGATGCACGTGTGACATGCCGACATGAGTCCTTTACTACTATTAGTGCACAACACCACGGACATTTTGACTCCGTTCTGTACGTCAACGTGTTGGAACATATTGCGGATGATGAGAAGGAACTCCGACATGTATATGAATCGTTGAAAGATGGCGGGATAGTATGCATCTTTGTACCAGCTCTTCAATGGCTTTTCGGCGAACATGACCGTTCGGTTGGTCACAAACGTAGGTATTACAAAGAGCCAATGAAAAACCTCCTTGAAAAAACTGGGTTTGAGGTACTCAAATTGCACTATTTTGATATTGCTGGCGTCATACCGTGGTTTTTGTTCATGAGAGTACTGAAGCAGCGTTTGGGTGGCAATACGGCCGCATGGTATGACTCGACAGTCGTGCCGGTTATGGGTAGGATAGAATCCCTGATGTCTCCCCCGATAGGGAAAAACCTTGTGGCGGTCGCGAGAAAAAGACTATAGAATAAAACCACCATGTTGTTTTTGGCGTTTTTTCGAAATCATAAGATAGAAATAGGCATTTTTATTTTTGCGTTACTCATGCGTTGTCTGTATTTGGGTCTGAGTGTACAAGCGTATCAAGGCGATATCATCGAGGCAGTGCAAGGCGCCGATGGATACTATGTGATAAGTCAGAATATCATCCACGGTAATGGTTTTTCAGGTGGCGACGTGTCGTCACACACACTCAATTCCTTTCGACCTCCTATACAACCGTATTTTTTGGCGTTGACCTATAGCATCTTTGGAAATTATTGGTTGACTATATGGTTACTGTTGATTATGGGAAGTATAATACCCATAATCGCGATGCGAATCGCGCGGTTCATGTTCGAGGAACGAGCAGTCATTGTCGGGACTGGCGTATTGCTCGCTGTCGAGCCCGTGTCCATCCTCTATTCCACGCTCTTTTACAGTGAAACAGTATTTATCTTTTTATTCTCACTCTCAATCTACTATATATTCAAATACATACAGCTGGAGGGTTGGCGGCACGGCATACTCGCGGCTGTTCTTCTCGGCGTCGCTACGTTGACCAAAGTAGTGTCGATGTATCTACCGTTGCTACTCGTTTCGCTTTTTTTGCTGCACTTTAGAAAAGAGCTCACAAAAAAAAGAATAACCGCCGCCATCACGTTCGTCGTCGTGTTTCTTTTGGTGCTGAGCCCGTGGCTCTATCGCAACTATCATGAATTTCGCTCCATAGGCATCACCTCCGAAGAAGGTGTCACGCTCTACACGGTACTTATACCATCTATGTTAGCAATCGAGCATGGAACGTCTTTTCAACAGGAATTTGCGAGCTGGACGGCGAACGGAGTGAAGGGTCCTAACGAAGCGACTATCGATCTTAATGCCCAATATGTTCGCGAAGCCATTCCTATTTTGCTCGCGCACCCGGTATCGCTCCTACTCCTGTGCGCCAACACTGCAGTAAGCTTTTTCACTCATGACGGAATGTTTGATGTTCTCAGGCACATACATATCAGCCCCGACCAACTACTGGGTAAGCCCGCCCTGTTCCTGCTCCTCTCTGACCCGATGAAGCTTCTTGGTTTTATCGGCTATTACGCGGCAACACCGGCTATTCTGATACTTGTCATGCGTGTTGCGTGGCTAATCGCAACGGTACTTTTTTTTGTTGGTGCGGTGCATGCTATGCGTCGGCAACACTATACATTCTTTACGACGGCCGCATTCTTCACAGTACTGTATTTTGCGCTCATGACGCTTACCATCGGTCTTACCGTAAATGCTCGATACCGATTGCCGGTTGAATTTTTTATTATCCCTTTTGCATTATACGGGTTTATGTATTGTAGGACTCTATGGAATCGATCTCGATAGTTATACCCTGTTACAACGAAGAAAAGTCTATCGCGGACGTTGTTCGCGCGGTGCCAAAAGGCGTGCTGGAGATAGTGGTTGTTGACAACAACTCAACCGACAGGACGGCAGAAATCGCACGAGAGGCCGGTGCTCGAGTCGTCACGGAAGCCAAACAAGGGTACGGTCCGGCGCTCGCGTGCGGGTTCCGCAATGCACGCGGGGACATCATTGCGACTCTCGACGGCGACAGCCAGTACCCGGCTTATAAGGTAGTGGAGATTGCGGAGTTTCTCGTTGCGAACAATCTCGATTTCGTATCTGCCTCGCGTTTTCCACTCGACGACCAGGGTTCTATGCCGCTCGTACGCAAAGTCGGCAATTGGGGGCTCACTCTTGCAACAAACGTACTCTTTTTTCTATCTCTACATGACGCACAGTCGGGTATGTGGGTATTTCGCAAACGGGCGCTCGACCATCTGACGCTCAAACAGACAGAAGTGAGCAAGGGAATGTCCCTGACCCAGGAGATAAAAGTGCGCGCCGTCATCAACACGTCGGTTCGCTTTGCCGAATATCACATCCCATATCATCCGAGACTCGGTGAATCAAAGTTGCACCCTTTTCGTGATGGTTGGCGCATGCTTGTGTATCTCATTATCCTGCGCCTGCGCGGCTGACAGCACGTCGCTCTATACTTGAAGTGATGCTCAAAAAATATATTCCCGCGGCGTGGCACTACCGGCTTTCCAACATCAAGCGCTCACTGTTGGGATATAAAACCTACGCGCAATTTGGCGAAGACTGGGTGCTCGCGGAGTTGTTTACAGATACGCCACGTGGGCGGTATGTCGATGTTGGCGCGCATCACCCCAAGCGCTACTCCAACACATATTTACTCTATAAAAAAGGTTGGCACGGAGTGAACATCGACCCAAATCCGCATACCATAGAACTATTTGCAAAAGCGCGACCAGGCGACACCAACATTTGTTG
>JAUSIO010000051.1 GCA_030647845.1 bacterium | reverse complement strand
GAGCGTCCGTGGGGAAACTTCGAGCGTTTTACGCTCAACGAAAAAACAACGGTCAAGATACTGACGATACAACCGGGTGAAAGTGTAAGTTTGCAGACACACCAACACCGCGACGAGTTTTGGCGCATTACCCGGGGCACAGGCGTGGTACGTATTGGTGATGAAGAACGTCCAGCGACTGTCGGTGATATGTTCTGGTGCCCACGCAATTCAAAACACCAAATATCAGGTGGAACCGAGGGCATACAGTGGCTTGAAGTATCATTGGGCGACTTTGACGAGCAGGACATTACTCGGCTAGAAGACCGCTATGGGCGCATTCCGCAGGCGAAACCTGCACCGCAGGTTTCGCCTGCGGAATAATACTATAATGAACACGACACTAGGAGCAGTAATCGTATTAGCAGGAGTTGCATTGAGCACCGTTGGGATTATCCTTGTGCTTGTCGCGTTGGTGTTGGGGTTTATTGCCCTTTTTTCTTTTTTGTTTTTCGAGAAGCGTCAACCACTCGCACTTACACGCTCCGACAAAAACCCCGTTCTCAAACCTAAGCCCGAACATTGGTGGGAGTCGGAAGCGGTCTTTAACCCCGCCGCATTTGTGCACGAAGGTCGCGTACACTTGTTGTACCGCGCAATGGGGCAAGACGGCATATCGCGCATTGGGTACGCGTCGAGCCAAGACGGTATCCACTTTGACCAGCGACTCCCCTACCCGGTGTACGACCAAGGCGCCAACTTTGACATCCCCCGCCGAAGTTCGGCATACCAAGCACTTTCCTATAACACTGCCTTGTACGCCTCCGGCGGCGGCTGGGGCGGCGTCGAGGACCCGCGAGCGGTCACGGTAGAGGAGAATCTATACGTAAATTTTGTCGCGTTTGAGGGGTGGGGCTCGATTAGAATGGCACTGACGTCGCTGTCGCTCGATGACTTTTCTGCTGGCCAGTGGCATTGGAAAAAACCGCTTCTTATTTCTCCCCCAAACCAGACGCACAAAAATTGGGTCTTGTTCCCCGAAAAAATCGGCGGGCGCTTTGCGATACTCCACGCATTGACGCCCGCGGTACTTGTCGAATATGCCGACTCGCTTGAGGATTTGCATGAACACCCGATACAAAGCAACAACGAGCGTAGCGGCAGGTCGGGCGCGTGGGACGAGTTTGTCCGTGGGGCGGCCTCCCCGCCGATCAAAACTGAAAGTGGGTGGCTCTTGCTGTACCACGCGATGAAGCCGAGCGAGAACGTCGGTTACAAGGTTGGCGCGATGTTGCTTGACTTACAAGACCCGAGCAAAATTTTGTACCGCTCGTCCGCCCCGATACTGGAACCCCGGGAGTGGTACGAAAACGACTGGAAGCCGGGCGTCGTATATGCCTCCGGCGCGGTAGTATTTGGCGACGACTTGCTGGTGTACTATGGCGGCGGCGACAAATATATCGGCGTGGCACATGCTAACCTCCACAGCTTTTTGCACAAACTCACCCATAATCAACACGCCACTCTGGAGTGAGGTACAATGAAAATATAATATGTACGTCATTCGCCGCTCACCGCACAACCCCTTGCTCTCGCCCATTGTCGACAAACAATGGGAAGCGCGCGGCACGTTTAATGGCTGCCCGATTAAACGTGGCAATATCACGCACCTACTCTACCGTGCGCTCGGTCGCCCCGATGCGTTGATGACGCCTGCCGGCGTCTCCACAATAGGCAAGGCACTGTCGCTTGACGGCAAGACATTCCAAAACCGGCGACAATTTATTATTCCGGTTGAGCCATGGGAAAAATACGGTTGCGAAGACCCGCGTGTGACGTTTTTCGAAGGGCAGTATATTATTTTTTATACTGCGCTTGGCGGGATGCCCTTTGGTCCGGGCAATATCAAAGTTGCCGCGGCACTTTCAAAAGATTTAGAGACGGTTGACGAGCGACATCTAGTCACACCCTTTAACGCAAAAGCGATGGCGCTGTTCCCAGAGCGTATAAACGGCAAGATAACGGTGATTTTGACCGCACACACTGACGAACCGCCAGCACGCATCGCCGTGGCCCAGTGCGACAAGCTCGAAGAGTTGTGGGACATCTCATTTTGGGAAACTTGGCATGCAGAACTAGACCAACATACGATAAACCCCTTACGCTTTGAGCACGACCATGTCGAGGTGGGCGCGCCGCCAATAAAAACAAAAGATGGTTGGTTACTTTTCTATTCGTACATACAAAACTACTTTGGCGGCGGCAGGGAGCGCGTATTTGGCATCGAGGCGCTACTGCTTGACCTTAAAGACCCACACGAAATCATTGGGCGTACTAAGGGGCCAATTATGGTGCCCGAAGAAATATACGAGAAGTACGGCATGGTGCCGAACATCGTCTTCCCATCCGGCGCCCTACTGGAGAAAAATCGCGTAGACCTCTACTACGGTGCGGCCGACACGGTGTGTGCAAAGGCATCACTCAACTTGCCCGATTTGCTGGCGGCTATGATACCCGAGCGTCGTGTCGAGCTCGCTATCCGTGCAAAAGAAAACCCTATACTGGAGCCAGTGGCCGACCACCCGTGGGAAAGCCGCGCAGTGTTCAACCCAGGAGCAGTTGACCTCGGTGGCACAATACATTTGCTCTATCGGGCAATGTCGCAGGACAACACGTCGACAATCGGCTACGCCGCGACCAAAAACGGCATCAAAATCATCGGGCGCGATACGACGCCCGCATACACTCCGAAAGAGGAATTCGAGCAAAAGAAAGGTCCTCCCCAGGGCAACTCGGGTTGCGAAGACCCACGCCTTACCGTGTTGGACGATACACTCTATATGGCGTACACCGTGTTTGACGGCGTCCACCCGGCCCGAGCCGCCCTTACCTCGATATCCTGCAAGGACTTTTTGGCAAAAAAATGGAGTACCTGGGCAAAACCAGTGTTGACTACGCCCGATGCTTTTGACGACAAAGACATGTGCCTCATGCCGGAGAAAATCGGTGGTCAGTATATGTTACTGCATCGCATCAGCCCACAGTTGTGCGCCGACTTCCTCGACACACTCGACTTTACAAAAAACCGCATCAACCGCTGTATCGAAATTATGGGTCCGCGACCAGGTTGCTGGGATAGCGAAAAAATCGGCATCGCCGGACCGCCTATCAAGACAGATAGGGGTTGGCTGTTGATATATCATGGCGTCTCCAAGTCGACCACCTATCGGCTCGGCGCGGTCTTGCTGGACCTCAAGAACCCGTCGATTGTTATCTCCCGCACTATTGACACTATTTTTGAGCCGCTCGAAGAGTACGAGCGCGTGGGGCAGGTCCGCAACGTCGTTTTTGCTTGCGGGGTGGTGTTGCGCGGCGACACACTGTTTATATACTACGGCGGAGCAGACACTGTGGTTGGCGTCGCAAAAATGTCGCTCAAAAAATTACTAAAAATTCTCCTACCCGATAATTTAACATAAGAATTTCTATCTTTAACAAATACACCCTTGAACAAAAATTATGATATATCAAAATATCTTCTAAACCGGAGTTTTTATTGTCGTTGACAAGCTAGTTCAGTTTGGTAAATTTACTTTGGAAGTTTAATCCTCTCGCAACAACACGAGGGTATCATGCAAAGACCCGAAGGAATGGTTGAGCGATGCATCTTAAATAATCCTCTTTCGGCGGGCGTGGTTATTGGCCCGCTCGTCGTATTGCTCGTCGCTCTCGACGTGTATTGCTCGCATCTCTTGGTCGGCGATGGCCGGAAGATGTGGGTGCTTGGTTTGGTCCTCGCCCTACTCCTCCTTCTCTTTTTTCGTCTCCTGCTTGAAATTGCGCATCGGCTGGAGTTCCCGTGGTGGTACCGGCGTGAACACCGGCGAGTTGAGTGTCTCGGTGTGAATCTTAAAACCAATACCTGGGAAATCACGCCGCGCTTATTCTCGTTTGCCGAGATGAACCGACGCCGAGGCTTGCCGCTCGTCGACCCCGACCACACCGACTAACGACGTCCGAATATAATATCGCTCCGCCTTGCGCGGAGTTTTTTATTCTGTTGAGATTATGATATATCAAAATATACTACGTTACTTTTTTGGTGTTGGAAAGAGCAAAAAGTGTAGCGGGTATTTCTTTTTAAGCCGATATAGCGCGCTAGTTGCATAAAGTTTCTTTTCTTTCCGTTTTTCAAATTCTGCTTCCATACCCTGTATTGCCTGCTCATAGCCCGGTAACTGATCTTCAAGCCAGCGGCGCACGCGATATATCGTATCGTAGCCAACATGCATATCAGTGGCAATATCATCGTGGTGGTCACCTGCAAGAATTCTGCGAGCGATGACAATCCGTCGTCCTAGCATAATCCGTTCGCTTTCGGTTAAAAGGTCCCGCAAGAAAAGTTTCATTGCTTCCCGACCACGTACCGCACCCGCGGCAGTATACAGTGCGTCAAGTGTTTCGATGCGCTGTACATCAGTCAACTTTTTTGCACGGACTTTCATATATAAAATTATGATATATCAAAATACAAAACCACGTAACCTAAAACCTGTGGATAGTCCTTTTCATATCCACGCAAGGGGCTATAGTTAATGAGATGAAGCCAAATCCAAAAATAATCATCTTTGACCTCGACGGTACGCTTACCGAGTCAAAACAGCGCATCTCGGCCGAAATGGGCGACTTGTTGGAAAGACTCTTACAAAAAATGCCGGTGGCAGTGATGTCTGGTGCCGGGTTTCCACAATTTGAGAAACAATTTTTTTCTGCGCTGGGGGATGAAACGCATTTTGAACGGTTATACCTCTTCCCCGACAACGCGGCACAGTGTTTTGTCTTTGTGCAAGGAGCTTGGCATCCGCGCTATGACTACCATTTTTCCGATACAGAAAAAACGCGCATTCGGCAAGCGCTTGGCGAGGCGCTCGCAGTAGTCGGGCTGACGCCCGAGCCCCCACGGCCACCCGAGTGGGGCGAGCGCATCGAGGACCGCGGTGCCGAAATTGTATTTTCGGGCCTCGGACAAGCGGCTCCTTTGGAAGAAAAACAGAAGTGGGACCCAACAGGCGAGAAGAAAAAGGCCTTGCGCGACGAGCTTGCCCGCCGCTTGCCAGAGTTTTCTGAGGCGACTGGCGGTAGCACCTCGGTCGATATAACCCGCAAAGACATCACCAAATCCTATGGTATCAAGCGCTTACAGGAACTCACCGGCATCCCCATTGCAGAGATGCTCTATGTCGGCGATGCGCTAGAGGAAGGCGGCAACGACGCCGTGGTCATCGACACCGGCGTCCCAACGCACGCAGTATTTAGCCCTGGGGAAACTGCAGCCCTTATCAAAACACTCCTGCGCAACCATTCCTAACAATAAGTCGGTGGGAGAGAATCTTCGTTTTTGGCACCAAAATACCGAAGATTTTGCGGTTTTTTGCATAAAGCAGTTGATTTTTAGTGAAAAAGTTCCACTATGCACTATGCACAGGGAGATTCCCAAACAGCGGAAGCTCTTTGGGAGTATACTGTATCTCTTATGGCACTCACGCAGAAGATAAAAAAACGCAACGGTGAGATCGTCGACTTTTACCCTGAGAACATCCAGATTGCGGTGCAAAAGGCCTTTGCGGCCACGATGGGTGACGCCATGGAGGCTGTTGCAAGCGAGGTCACGCGTGTGGTTGTCGATGCTATAGACTTAAAATTTGGAAACACCGCGTTTGTCCCTAGCGTCGAAGAAATCCAGGACCTCGTTGAGAACGCACTCATGCAACGCGGGTATTACACGGTTGCCAAAGCGTATATTATATACCGCTATGAACACGACAAAATCCGGCAAGAAAAAAAACAGGAAGTTGCCGAAAAAATAGAGGAACATGCGCTTTTTATCATCAAACGCAGCGGCGCTCGTGAGCATTGGAGCGAAGCAAAGTTAACTAGCACACTTAGGCAAGCGGTTGAGGGATACGAACAGGTCGTTGATGTGCTGTCTATCATCGCTCGCGTGCGCCAAGAGATGTATGAGGGCATCAAAACAAAAGATATCCACGAAGTGTTAATAATGGTTGTTCGCTCAATGATCGAGCGCGACCCGGTACACTCGAGTGTGGCGGCGCGTTTGCTCCTGCAACAAATGTACCGCGACGTCTTGGGCGACATCGACTACGCTAATCTCGACGAGGCACACAAAGTGGCATTTGTCCGCACCATTAACCGCGGCGTAGAAATTGGTCAGTTTGACCCGCGGATGCTCAAGTTTGACCTTGCCCGCTTGGCTGATGCGTTGGTCGTCGAGCGCGACCGCGATTTTAAATATCTCGGACTCCAAACGCTCCATGCAAACTACCTTTCAAAAGAACATAAGGGTCGCGCGCTCCTTGAGACTCCTCAAATTTTTTGGATGCGTGTCGCGATGGGGGTTGCCTTGGCAGAACAAACGCCCGAAGAACGGCAAACGCAGGCAGTCGAATTTTACGAAGTGATGTCGGCGATGTACTACACGCCGTCCTCGCCGACTTTGTACCACGCGGGTCTGCGACTCCCACAACTTTCCTCCTGCTTCCTTTCGACCGTGCCCGACGACTTGCACGCGATTTTTAAGCAGTATTCCGACGGAGCTCAGTTACTCAAATATGCCGGCGGGCTCGGCACCGACTGGACGCCAATCCGCGCCACCGGTTCGCTCATTAAATCGACCGGGGTTGAGAGTCAGGGCGTCATACCCTTTCTCAAAATCGCCAACGATGTCACTATCTCTATCAACCGCTCGGGGCGGCGGCGCGGCGCCGCCGCCGTGTACCTCGAGTACTGGCACGCCGACATCGAAGACTTTATCGAGTTGCGCAAAAATACCGGTGACGAGCGGCGGCGTGCCCACGACCTTAACACCGCCGTGTGGGTACCCGACCTTTTTATGAAGCGCTTGCAAGAAGACGGCTATTGGACGCTCTTCTCGCCTTCGGATGTTCCCGACCTGCACGACCTCTACGGCCGCGCGTTCGAAGAGGCGTATGTCCGCTACGAGCAGATGGCCGAAGAAGGCACTATCCCCATGTTCAAAAAAATCCGCGCCGCCGACCTGTGGAAAAAGCATCTCACTATGCTGTTTGAGAGCGGCCACCCGTGGATCACCTGGAAGGACCCGAGCAATATACGCAGTCCGCAAGACCATGTCGGCGTGGTACACTCGAGCAACCTCTGCACCGAAATCACACTCAATACCAGCGCAAACGAGACCGCCGTGTGCAATTTGGGTTCTATAAATATGGCACGCTTTGTCGAGGCAGGCATGCTCAACCGTGAGACCGTTGCGCGTGTCGTGCCGGTTGCGATGCGCATGCTCGACAACGTCATAGACATCAACTTCTACCCGACCGAGGACACCAAACGCTCCAACATGAAGCACCGCCCCGTGGGGCTTGGTCTGCGTGGTTTGCAAGACGCGCTGTACAAACTTAACCTCAACTTCGACTCCGACGCGGCGGTGCGCTTTTCGGACGAGTCTATGGAGGCTATTGCCTACCATGCCATCCTATCTTCATCATTGCTCGCCAAAGAGCGTGGCACCTACGAGACGTATAAGGGTTCCAAATGGGACCGCGGAATTTTTCCACAGGACACGCTCGCACTGCTCGAGCAGGAGCGCGGCACCAAAATCGAGGTACCACGGCACGAGACGCTCAACTGGCAACTCGTGCGCGAGGCAGTGCGGCAGTGGGGTATGCGCAATTCCAACACGATGGCAAATGCGCCAACCGCCTCCACCGCCAATATCGCCGGGTGTTACCCGACCATCGAGCCCATTTACAAAAACCTCTATGTCAAAAGCAACATGGCGGGCGATTTTATGATAGTAAATGAGTATTTGGTCGAAGACTTGAAGCGCCTTGGTCTGTGGGACATGGATATGCTTGAGAAAATAAAATATCACGACGGGAGCATCCAGCAGATTGCCGAAATTCCACCCGCCCTGCGCGACAAATACAAAGAGGCGTTCGAGATAGACCCACAATGGCTGGTCAAAGCGGCCGCGTACCGTGGCCGGTGGATAGACCAAAGCCAGTCACTCAATATCTTTTACGGCGGCACCTCGGGCCGCGTGTTGTCGGAAATCTACCAGTACGCCTGGTCGTTGGGGCTCAAAACGACCTACTATCTGCGCACACTGGGTGCGTCGAGGGTAGAGAAGGCGACCATCAGCATGGCAAAATTTGGTAGTACCTCACAGCAGGACTCACCGGGCAGTGTCTCAACAAGCGTACCTTCGAGCATTATCATTGAGGAGACCGTAATGGTTGCAACTGCTGCGGCAATGCCCTCGCCGCTCATTATGGCAGTGGGCCAGAGCTACGCCGCGATGCCAAACACTGCGGTGCACGAAGTGTCAGTTGAGCGCTCGTCGTGGAATGTAGAAACTGAGCCCGCCGGACAGAACCCTCTGGGAGGTGCCCAACCCCTAGCACAAGAATTTACCCTCCCCACCAGTCCCCGCATCGAAATCGTCGGCGAACCGTGCGAGAGCTGCAGCGCGTAACTCAAGCGTTTCTTGTCAAGCCCCTTTCGGGACTCCTTAAATAATGTTCTTTTGTCTAATCCCCTTGCCTCTTTAGAGCGCAGGCGAGTAAAATAGGTGTCTATGGTGAAGAAAAAAGAATCGGGAGAAGTGTCGGGAGAATTTATGACGTTTGTTAAACGTCAGTTTGAACTACAACAAAAATTATTAGAAAAAACGGTTTACGATATTCGTGATTTACGACAGGGTCAGTTGCTACACGATAAACAGTTTGACGAAATCCAACAGACATTACAGGGAATCTCCCGTGCAGTAGATAAAGACGCAGTTAAGGTAATCGACCACGAACGCCGTATTAGCCGCTTAGAATTCAGACGCTAAATTATATGGGAATTATCAACGGTAGCTCGA
>JAUSIO010000048.1 GCA_030647845.1 bacterium | reverse complement strand
CAAATTGAGCTTCTTAACGAGCGCGTTGTAGCGGCGCTTGTCCTTGCCCTCGAGGTACTTCAAATGCGTGCGGCGGTCTGCGACCATTTGCAAAAGCCCGCGGCGGCTGTGCTTGTCTTTGAGATGCCGTTTGAGATGGGTCGCAAGCTCGTCGATGCGCTTGCTCAAAATCGCCACCTGGACCTCGGCCGAGCCAGTGTCGGTGTCGTGTATCGCCACTTCTTTTATCGCGGCCGTCTTTTTACGCTTGGTAAGCATGCCCCGCATCGTAGCACAGGCCGCTAGCTTTTGCAAGGGGTAAAGAAAAACCGCCGATATTCGGCGGAAGTTGGTGTTACTCTTGGTCGTCGTGCATTGCAATGTGGTAGAGCCCCGCCCAGATGAGGAGATGATTACTTCCTTGTCGCTTTATGGTCGCGAGATGGAAGAATTCGGTGGGGGGAATTTGCCCACGTTCGACTTCGATCATAAAGTCGTGGAGTGGTTTGTCCCGGTACTGTCTCACGAGGATCCACTGATGTGGGTCCGGCGTGTCGCATCTGGCGAAATATTCCCCTATGGTCAGCGTGAGATGTAGCTCAAGTTGGGCAATCTCGCGCATAGCAAGAGCCCAGATCTGGGAGCGGGTCTCGGCCATGTGAAAGTTCCCTCCAAGGATGTTCCGAGCCGCACTGTACCAAGGGAGCGTGAGTTCGGCAAATAGCACCAGAAATAAAATTGTGCGACACTTGGGGTATGGCCGAGAACTTGAAGGAGATGAAGAACCAATTTTTGGAATATTTGGAGATTGAAAGGGGGAGGAGTATCAAAACTGTCGAAAATTATGACCGCTACCTATCGCGGTTTTTGGCATTTTCGAAAATTACTGTACCTATAAAGATTACCGAGCAGGCCGTGCGCGAGTTTAGGTTGCATCTCAACCGTCAACCCTCCTCCGCCAAGGCTTCGGGGGGGCATGGGCAGGCACAGCGTACTCTCAAAACAAACACGCAGAATTATTACATGATTTCGCTCCGCGCGTTTTTAAAATTTTTGCGAAAACGCGGGGTCGAGTCGCTTAACCCCGAGCGCATCGAGCTGGCAAAAGTCGGTAGCCGCGACCTGGATTTGATTTCGAGCAGTGAGTTAGAGCGTTTAATGAGTGGTCCAAAAGGCAGTGAGCTGGTGTCACTCCGCGACCGTGCGATACTCGAGCTTTTTTTCTCGACGGGCTTACGGGTCTCCGAGTTGTGCTCGCTTGGCCGCGACCTCGACCTCTCGCGCGACGAATTTTCGATCCGCGGCAAGGGCGAGAAGGTGCGGGTGGTGTTTCTCTCCCCCACCGCCAAGCGCGCACTCAAAGAATATCTGGACAAGCGCAAAGATTTGGATGACGCATTGTTTGTACACTTGTCTGTTGGCAAGCAAGGGCTGGCAAAAGATAAAGACAGCCGCCTTACCCCGCGCAGTGTAGAGCGCATCGTCAAACACTACGCAATTGAAGCGGGCATCACGCGCAAGGTAACCCCGCACGTTATCCGCCACTCCTTTGCCACCGACCTTTTACAAAACGGCGCCGACTTGCGAAGTGTGCAGGCGATGCTCGGCCATGCCAACATTGCCACCACACAGGTCTACACGCACGTCACCGACAAACACCTCCACGACATCCACAAAAAATTTCATGGTCTGGGGAGGAAGTAAGGATTACATATTGGTTTACAATGAGTTGACAATCAATAATTAGGGGGTTGACAATCAATAACCACCTAGTTTACAATCGGAATTATGGGTAAGGAAGAAGTACTCAGGGTCGCCCGAGAGAAAAGGAAACTAAAGACCAGTGATCTGGTTGCAGCTTTTGGCGTTTCACGCCAATATGCAAACGTCGTCATAAATTCTCTCCTTCAGGAAGGTCGGCTTCTTAAGGTTGGTGCCACAAACAATGCCTACTATATTCTTCCTGAATTGGCACAGAAGGCAGGAATATTTCCATCAAAACTCTTTAAAAGATTAAAAAATAGTAACCTAGCAGAGCACGAAATTTTTGCCGACTTGGAAAGCCAATACCCTCCGATTAAGCAGTTGCCTGAAAATGTAAAAAGTATTTTCATCTATGCTTTTTCTGAAATGCTCAATAATGCCATCGAACACTCCCGGTCGAATGACATAGAAGTCGAGGTATCGGTACATAACCGCAAGCTTATGTTTGTAATAAATGACTTTGGTGTGGGTGTGTTTAGGAACGTAATGAAGGAGCGCAAGCTCAAAAACGAGACTGAGGCAATGCAGGATTTGTTAAAAGGTAAAACGACCACGGCTCCGAAAGCTCATTCTGGAGAGGGTATCTTTTTTACTTCCAAAGCTGCCGATGTATTTACACTCCAAAGCTTTGGAGACCTCATGCTTATCAATAACAAGACGCATGAGGTGTTATTTCAAAAACGTCCCGCCCGCAAGCGCGGCACGAAGGTTAAATTCACTATCGATATAAGTTCCACACGTCATCTGAGCGTCATATTTAAAAAGTTCATGAGTGAAACTGACTACGGGTTTAGCAAGACAGAAATAAACGTTAGGTTGTATGCGCTTGGTGGTGTATACGTCTCGCGCTCTCAGGCTCGTCGGATACTATCTGGGCTTGAAAAATTCACATCAATTACTCTAGATTTTGAGCAAGTGCCTATGATAGGTCAGGCTTTTGCCGACGAGATATTTAGGGTCTTTAAAAATAAATATCCTGATATTCAAATCCAGTCAATTAATATGGAGGAAGGAGTTAAGTTTATGGTTGATCGAGTTGCAAAGGAATAGACACCTCCACGACATCCACAAAAAATTCCACGGAGTGCAGAGGCGAGCGTAGCTGATGTCATGATTCCCAGAAGGAGGGCGGAAGTAATTTTTTAAAATTTCACCTCGGCGTACTCAAATTTACCGACAGGGAAGGGTTTTTCGCGGCCGAGGAAGGTGCAGATTGCTTCGACTGTCTTACCTTTCTGCAAAACTAGTGGCACCCAGTATGGGTCGCTCGGCCACATCTCCTGCATAGGTAGGTTGGCGAGCGTGTGCCACTGCGGAGACATCTCTTCGCTCTCTGTGGGCTCCCCAGTAAATTTTTTGGTTATAAACACATGAACGTCGTGGTCGTACTCGGGCTTTTGTTCAAAATGAAATTTGATATGCGCGACTTTTGTTAAATCTTGTGGCAATATCACAAGCCCCACTTCCTCTTGCGCTTCGCGGCAGGCGCTTTGCTCGATACTCTCCCCTGCCTCCACCCCGCCGCCAAAACCGTTCCAGTAGCCTGCGCCAAATCGCACCTTCTTTTTACCGAGCAACACTTCGCCTGCCCCGACCGGAGCGTCGGGGCCGTCTACTATATATAGGAGGTTCACGAGCCGCATACAATTAGTATACTTAGGGGTATGAATCTTGTCTCGTGGAACGTTATCGCAAAAAACTTGACGCAATAGAGCTCTCATGATATATAAAGAGGCAGACTGTACCCCTCCCGCTACCCGCACCCCACATGCTCTCACAAGGGAGAAAGCTCATGCGCAGAATAACGCTGATACTGATGGTACTCGTCGTTGGTTCGCCAGCCGCCCAAGCTCAAGTTGATGCTCTGGTGTTTGGTTTGTTACTCTACACGCTTGGAAGTAGCGGTCAAAACCACTCCAACTCCCCAACTTATGTCGATCTGAATGGCGATGGGAGGCCAGAAATCATATTCTGGACCCAGGGGGAAAGGCATTGGACCTACGATGATCACGACCTGGTGGCAATATTCTCCAACGATCCCCTAGCCAAGCCACGCCTCATTCGACGATTCGAAGATGCGCCGACTCAGGTAACCTTCACGTACACCGGTGGTCGCCGGCGTTTCGATATTGTCTTCACCATGCATGAGAAAGCGTGGTTCTCTGATTACTTCGCCACGTACGTTGCGAAGAACGACGGTTCTGGGAACTTTGGGACTCCCGAACTGCTCTATCGCAAGAGCTCGAGATAACGAACGGAAGGGTGGAGGCGATTCCATACTTCTCCCAACTGACCGCTCACTGCAGAGGCTCTCACGAACTCTCTCGGTGAGTGGTTTTTTTCTATGCACTCGGTGTCTACAGTCGTCCCTATGTTAATCTGTACGCATGAAATTCATCTCCTGGAACATAAATGGTATTAGGTCGGTGCATAAAAAGGACCTATTTGTGCCGTTTGTTGAGCAGTACAAACCCGACGTGATTTGTTTACAAGAGACAAAGGCAGAGCAACACGAAAGCGCGGTCGACTTGCCCGACTATAAGGAGTATTGGAACTCGGCGCAAAAAAAGGGCTACAGCGGCACAGCTATATTTGTGAAAACAAATAGCAATACAGAGAAGATTACAAAGGACAGTCCTTTGTCAGTGCGACTCGGCTTGCCCGAGGAAATTTGTAAAAAGTATAAATTGCGCGAGGACAGCTACGGCGACCCAAATACTGAAGGGCGCGTTATTGCCGCGGAGTTCACCGACTTTTTTGTGGTCAGCGTGTATACGCCAAACTCAAAAGAAGATTTGAGTCGGCTTACCTTGCGGCACAAACACTGGGACCCAGCGTTTTTGGAGTATATGAAGGAATTGGAAAAGGACCTGCCCGACGGCAAGGCGGGAAAGCCAGTTATTTTTTGTGGCGACCTCAACGTTGCCCACACCGCAGACGACCTTGCAAACCCAAAACAAAACGAGGGCAAGCATGGCTACACGACAGAAGAGCGCGAAGGGATTGATGCAATGGTAAAAGCTGGATTTGTTGACACGTTCCGCCTGTTTACCGAGGGTAATGGCCACTACACGTGGTGGACCCACTGGGCGAATGCTCGCGCACGCAATGTCGGCTGGCGTATTGACTACTTTTTTGTTTCCCACGTGCTCAAATCAAAAGTAAAATCTTCCAAAATCCTACCAGACGTCCTCGGTTCCGACCACTGCCCTATTTTGTTGGAGATAAAAGATTAGAAATTGAAGTACGGTTATGTTATAGTGTCCATATGACCACGGCGATAAAAAAGGAAATACAAAAAGAAGTGAACGTCGCTCTGCGAGAGGTTTTGAGCGATCCTGAAGTTAGTGCTGAGCTTTCTACTCTATTTATACAGCGCCTCAAGACATCTATCCGTTCTACAAAAGCAGGGCGCACTCGCGACCTACGTTCCTATTTAAAATTAAAGAAATGAGCCCATGGCGTTTTGAGATTACCGATGTCGCCCAGCGTGATATTGAACGTCTCGACACTCCAGTAGCGCGCCGAGTAAAAGAACGCCTCGCATGGTTTGTTGAGCATTTTGATGAAGTAACTCCTTTTCCGCTCGGTGGAGAGTACAAGGGATTTTTTAAATTGCGCGCAGGCGATTGGCGTATTGTCTACGAAGTAAAAGAGGTCGAGCAACACATAATCGTCCATATTGTTGATCATCGCAGTCGAGTATATGGGTGCATGTTGCGGTAGTGGGTGTAGGACAAAGAAAAAGCCGCTTCGAGTGTGTCGAAGCGGCTGTCGAGAAGATTTGCGGTACTTCTCCATGACCGGAAGATGTTGCGCGGTTCTTCAACCGCAATCCCCTGTTCTGTTGCCAAGCTGGGAATTACCCGCTCCGACCGCTGACCTATTTTGTTGGAGGTAGAATAGAGCATGATGCAAATAGAATTTAGTGACCACGCGGAACTCAAAATTAGGCAACGGAAGCTTTCGCGACAGAAGATACTTGAAACTGTCGAGCGTCCAGACCTCGTCCAGCTTGGTTATAGTGGACGTGAGAAGTTGTTTAAGAATTTTGGCAAGAATCATCTACAGGTAATTGTTAAGCGCGAAGCCGGTAGCATTGTTGTTGTGACTGCGCACTGGATTGCAAAAGCGCCTAAAAAGTAATAAACTAACAAGTATGAAAATCACCTACGATAAAAGAGTAGATGCGCTCAATGTCTCTTTGCGCTCTGGCACGGTTTCTAAGACGTTGGAGGTCGCACCTGAAATCATGATTGATATTGACAAGAGCGGGCGTACCCTCAACATCGAAATACTTGGTGCTAGCGAAAAAATCGGCAAGAAAAATTTTGGGAAAGTTATTGTCGGGAAAAGGGCTCTGACGCTACCAGCTTTCGGGTAATTTGGTTTCTGTGCTGCTCATTTCGATATGAAAACCGGCATTTTTTGATATCAGTTTGTATCATTTTTCTCTCTCTTATAGTTTTGTACTCACTCTCTTTTACATAACAATGGCCGTTGATAATTGGTTTACCCTTTTTCCTTTCAAAAAAGATTTCAGCAAGCTTTCCATTTATTATCGCAAAACACCAACTCATATAGATATTGTACCAAAAGAAAAAGCGGCAACATCTCTGTTGCCGCCTGTCGAGAAGATTTTCGGTACTTCTCCGTGACCGGAAGATGTTTAGTGGTTCTTCAACCGCAATCCCCTGTTCTGTTGCCAAGCTGGGGATTATCCGCTCCGATCCTCCGCGAGGTACTTCCTGACTATCTTGTCCATCAGAGGCCGAGTGCGGCTCAGATTTTGGCAGAAATCATCGTATGCAATTTCTGCCAGTCCCGAAAGCACCTCGTCCGAGAGAAAAAAAGCTGCAAAAGCTGCTCTTCCCATCGGGTCGATAAACGGGCAGTCCAGCATACTCACGCCGGGCCACTCCATTTCTTCACCAAAGCACTTCTGTCCGAAGTGGCGAAGATACCGGGTGTACTCTTCCTTCGAGATTTGTCGGGTCATCGGAACTCTCCTGCGTTGGGTTGATGTGAAGAACTCTTGCTAACTAGGATAAGTGTATCATAGTGCAGAATAAAGTCAAGGACTATTGACGACTAAAATACTGACCTATATACTATGCAAACAAAGGCTAATTTGGATATATGTCAAAAATTCTTGACCAAAGCGAAAATAAAGAGTTGATAAAAGGCCTACAGGACTTTGGCTTGAGCGAGAAGGAGGCAGCCGTATATATAGCCCTTTTGCCCCGGCGGGACGTAGGCTCCTCCAAACTTGTGCTGGCAACGGGCTTGCACAAGCAGTTTGTCTACAACGCCCTCGCCCGGCTGGAGGAATTGGGGCTTGCCAAACATGTCATTGCAAACGGCCGCAAAAAGTTCAGTGCAAACACGCCCCAGCGGCTTGTGGCTATACTGGACGAAAAGAAGTTGTCGGCCAGCTCTATAGCCGCCCAGCTTCAGAGCCGCTTTGCCGGCGCGCACGAGCAGGACTTTGAGGTCTACCAAGGCGACAACGCCTTTATGGCGCATCAGCTGGAACTTTTAAAAAATGCGCCCGACAATGTGACGTTTGATGTGGTGGGGAGCGAGACCGAGCGCTACAGCAAAACATTTAAAGAGACTGGTTTGTGGGACGAGTACCACCTTATACAGACGCAAAAAAATATCTCGATACGATACCTTGGCTCCGAGGCCCAGCGCGAGATGTTGGTGTGGCGCGAAAAGAATGAGCCGCGTTTCGAGTACAAAATCCTCCCTGGTCTCGCAATCGGCAGGATGAGCATCGAGGTGCGCCCGGGCAACGTGACCTTTGCCACCTACGGCGACACCTTGCTCGACTTTACGCTCTCAGGCAAAGAGATAGCCGACGGCTACCGCGAGTTTTTTGAAGCGGTGTGGAATCTGTCGAGTAAGTAAAAAAGTTTTGAATTAATCGTAAATATCGTGTGGGCCGATTTGATAGAACCGCGCGTATTTTCCTTTTGAGTCTTCGGCAAAGTCGAACATGATTCGTATGTGATAGTCGATCCAAAACGCTGAGAATTCTTTTAACCGACCAGTGAGTTTGTGTGTTTTGAGCCGAGAATCAAAGGGGTTTACACGGAATATATCCTCGCGTTTTGCGGCGAGCTCCTGAATTTCTCTCGGCAGTTTTTTGTATTGCCGGACAAACTTTGGCGAATATAAAACTTCCACTCCTATAGTTTAACGTAAATCGCGCATCGATTTGGCCTTAATCCACCTCCCGCTCTTGCGCTGCTGGTGTAGCTCCTCAGCAAGTTTGCGTTGTTTTTCTTCCCGCAAGAGATGTCGAAAGTATTCGCTTACTGATGCAAACCCATCCTCACGCGCAACGCGCTTTGCCGCTGTGGCGGTTTCTTTAGGGACCGATATGTTTAGTATTGTTCGCATAGCTGTATTACAAAGTATATACAAAATGTGACAGATGTCAACAAAGAAAAAGCAACTAGGCGGGTACAACTAACCCCCACCAAATGGAGAGTTTAGGTGGGGGTGTGCGAATGGATCTTGTAGTTCTAGTTTCGAACTAAACGAAAATACGTCTGGTCAAAAATATATGACTAAGTTTGTCCGTTTTTCGTACTCGCTCAAAATTAACTTGAGCTGCAAGATGAGACGCTATTTGGATGCGCAATCCGAGACCAAAAGAACTGGTGCTCCTTTTTATTCCCAGGGCAAAGAATAATCCAGAAGCGTTTTGTCTAAGACAACTCTACGGTCTATAAAGGACAGTGTAAAGGACATAAAAGACAAATGTGGGGATAACCCTTCGACTGCGCTCAGGGCAGGCTCTTAATCTACGAAGTATTTCTTATTGATTTCGGTGATATCCGCTTGCTCCGCTTCGTCTTTACGCTCTTTACCATCTTTACCAATCGCTTGCAAGTCACTGTCGGGGAGTTTTGCCAACTCCTCAAGCCTCGCTTCGAGATACTCACTAGTGTTGCGGGCTGGGTCGTCGAGTACTTCTTCGAGCAATGCGTGTAAGAGCCAGCCGATACGGGGGCCGGGTTTTTCCCCTGTTTCACGAATAACATCCGCACCATCAACCTCAAGCATTCCCACCGAGATGGGATCGCGTAGCGCTTGTTGTATCATTGCCTGATATTTGCGCAGACGAAACGGCTGTTCTTTTGGCCTCCCTGTGCCTATACGGTCGCAGATGCGGAGCCGGATGAGGTCCTCTATGTTCTCGCGCCCTACGTTGCTTATAACGCGTCGTACGGCCGATAGCGTGATTTTGTCCGGGTCGGAGAAGAACATATGCCACCTCACCAGCTTCTCGACCTTTTCTATCGTTTCACGTGAAAATTTGAGATTCTCCAACGCCTTTCTGGTCATTCGCGCCCCTACCACATCGTGACCGTGGAACGTCCAGTCGTTTTTCTCTTCCGATCGCCTCCTTGTTTGTGGCTTTCCTACATCATGAAATAGTGCCGCAAGCCGGATATCAAAACTCCATTCTTTGTCAGCGGCATGTTGGAGCGCGCGCATGTTATGCTCGAAAACGTCAAAACTGTGAGCTTGGTTTTGGTCGACCCCAATCCCCTTTTCGAGCTCGGGGGCTATAAAACGCAAAATTCCCAAACTGTGGCTCAAAACAAGCGCCTTCATAGGTTTTGATGAGTTCAAAATCCGCACAAACTCGTCTCGGATTCGCTCTTTTGATATCTTCGCTAGCTGTTCGGCACCTCCGGCTTCGCCTCCGGCCTGCATCGCTTCCCTTGTTCGTGTCTCTATGTCAAAGTTGAGTTCTGCCGCGATGCGCACCGCACGCATAATCCGCAGGGCATCTTCGGCAAATCGCTCTCTCGGCTCCCCCACCGCGCGGATAACCCCCGCCTGCATGTCCTTTATGCCGTCGTATAGGTCAAGCAACTTGCCGGTCGAAGAATTATACGCCAAAGCATTAATAGTAAAGTCCCGCCGTTTTAGGTCGTCCTCTATATTTTTGCTAAACATTACGGTGTCCGGCCGCCGGGCATCGCTGTACTTCCCCTCCAGCCGGTACGGCGTTGCCTCGACTATTTTGAGTGATTCATCGTCCACGTTTTCGTTAACAATGCCTACAGTGCCGAATTCGTTCGTGTAGAATGTACTCTCGAATAATCCTTGGATCTGCTCCGGGGTTGCACTAGTGGTTATGTCCCAGTCCTTTGGTTTTCGTTTAAGCAACAGGTCGCGTACGCAGCCACCGACAATCCAAGCCCCAAAACCGGCATTTTCTAGGGTTTCAGTTATTCGTGAAACTTCAGGTGGTATTTGGCTTGGGAGGAGTTGCATGGCACAATCCTACCATAGCCTGCCTAACGGTAGTCAGGCTCCTGTGGTGAAATGGATATCATCGCTGCCTTCGAAGCAGTTGTTGGGGGTTCGAATCCCTCCGGGAGCACACGTTCGACTCGCTTTGCTCGCTCAGTGCAAGCACACATGATATATTGTTTGGGTTCGCGGATATTGTTTAATGGTAGGACGCGTCCTTGCCAAGGACGAGGTGGGAGTTCGATTCTCCC
>JAUSIO010000044.1 GCA_030647845.1 bacterium | reverse complement strand
CTGCGCGATGACTTGTCTTTAGCACTCAAGTCGCTCTCGATTTTTGCGGACAAATTCTCACAAGTGACACTCACCGTCGAACCTGCAAAAAAACTACTTATACTTACCTCGCGCAACCCCGATGTCGGCGAGCAAACAGCGACCCTACGCGCCACTGTCTCGGGCGAGAAATTTACCGTCTCGTTTAATGGCCGCTATTTGGCAGATAGTTTGCAGGCAATACAAGGCGAAAGTGTGCGCCTGCAAGCCAACGGCGCAGGCAAACCAATACTCATCAAAGACGCCGCCGACGCCTCCTTCTTCTACCTCGCCATGCCGATGAATAGGTAATATGGTATTATTGTCCTATGACTGAGCGATCCCTGGAGGAAATTCTCCGCAGTGGTGAAAGCCTTTATTTAGGCAAATTTAAAGAGGAACTCGAGAAAAGTTTCTACGGACACTATGCCGCTATAGATGTTGATACCGGAGAATATGTCGTCAAAGAAAATAAACTAGAGGCTGTGGAAGAAGCTCGAAGAAAATTTAATAATAGGCTTGTATACATTGTGCAAGTCGGAAGTCTTGATAAGCCCAGCGTTAATCATCGTGCCAACCAACATGCATGGAGTTTTTAAAAAAGGATTTCCTTGTGTCGAAATAGAAATTCTTGGTTCCGGAGAAACAGTCAGAAAAGTAGAAGTTATCGTTGACACAGGTTTTAACGGCTACCTAACGCTTCCATATGAGGAAGCGTTTCCTGTTGGTTTGACGTTAGATGGGATAGGCTCGGGGAAGGTTGCGGATGGAAACTTCTCTCCATATTTGAGCTGTACCGGCACAGTGCTATGTGGAGGTGAACGTGTTAGGGTAAGTATTGATGTCCAACCTAATTCCCGAGCGCTACTCGGCACCGCTCTTTTAAAAGACTTGGGGTTTGCTCTCACCGTTGACCCCACTAAAGAGACGGTCGAATTATTAGAGATCAGATAACTCGTAGAGGTGTTCTATGGAAGACGTTGTATTTATAACTGGCAACCAGAACAAGGCGGATTATCTCACTAAGTATTTGGGGCATCCGGTTGAGCATATAAAACTTGAGTTAGACGAAATCCAGTCTCTCGACCCTAAGAAAATTGTTGAACATAAAGTAAGACAAGCATACGACAAAATCAAAAAACCAGTTCTCGTCGAAGATGGCTCGCTTGAGTTTGTAGCACTTGGTAGGTTACCAGGGACATTTATTAAATTTTTTGTTGAAGAGATGTCGATGGAGGCAATGTGCTCAATACTGGAAGGTAAAACGAGAAGGGCGATTGCAAGAAGCACATTCGGGTATTTTGATGGGAATGAACTTCGGTTTTTTGAAGGCAAACTTGGAGGAGAAATTGCATTGGCTCCAGCGGGGGAGAACGGTTGGGACTGGGATAAGATATTTATCCCCGAAGGATACACAACTGCAAGGGCACAATTTAATGACGAGGATTACCAAAAAACATCCATGCAACTTCGCCCATTCGCGCAACTCAAAAATTTTTTAGAGAGTAGAAATTGAAATATGGAAGAAGCACAAAGGCCGAAAGTTGGGGTAGGGGTGGTGATTATAAAAGACGGGAAGATTTTGCTGGGCAAGCGGAAGGGTGCGCATGGTGCGGGGCAATATGCTGGCCCGGGTGGGCACTTAGAACACATGGAGTCGATTGAAGAGTGTGCCAAACGCGAAGTGTTGGAAGAAACGGGTTTGCAAATCGAGAACGTCCGGTTTTTTTGCTTATCAAATCTTAAAGTGTATGCACCAAAACACTATGTTGATATTGGCGTTATTACTGACTGGAAGTCGGGCGATCCGCAAGTGCTGGAGCCCGACCGGGTTGAGAGTTGGGTTTGGTATGACCCGGAAGAAATACCAGCACCTCTTTTTGGTGTCGTGCCAAACTATCTGGAGTCACTCAAAACCGGCCGCATCTTTTGGGACGCGTAATTTTTATTGCCCGACCTGTGGGGCAAGTGGGGTGAGGGTTTGTTGTTGGATGATGGAAGTGGGGGTAGTGGCAGGCACACCGTGTTGGGCGACCCACGTTTGGACGGGGATTTCCCAACGTTGGAATTGTGAGTCGTTGTTTGGGTTCTGGGGTGGCGGGCCGCTCGGGTCGCTGCGGTCGACCCAGTAGAGTATCTCGTGCACTTGGCCGTCAGCCCCCAGCGTCTGCCACGCTCCATTGAGTGCGGGCTTCTGGCTTTGAGTATATTCGCCGCGGCTAAACGATTGGTTGGGGATTTTTTGCAGTGCGTATGCCATAAACTCATGCCACATCGGCCCGACGATAAAACCCGAGACTTTTTTGACCATCGATGTGTTGTTGTTGTTTCCCGCCCAGATGCCAACAACCAAGTTGGGGGTGTAACCGATAGTCCACGCGTCTTTGTAATTGTTGGTGGTGCCGGTTTTGACCGCCACATCGCGACCGGGGAACTGCAAAAGGTCATTCTCACCCAAAGGCGCGCGCGCGACCGGGTCGGAAAGTACGTCGTTTATTTTTTCGGCGACAGAAGCTGGTAGTATTTGGCTCCCAACCGGTTGGCTGTTGTCTTCTATCACAACACCCGCCCCATCCTGGATTTTGAGTATCGCAGTTTGTGGGTAGTGCACACCGTTTTGTGCAAACGTGCCGTATGCGCTCGACATATCAAGCAAGGTTACCTCGCCACCACCGAGGACCAGCGTGAGCCCGTACTGGTTTGCGTCGCCCAAGGTCGAGATACCCATCGACTTTGCCAACTGCAAGGTGTCGGCAATACCAGCGAGGTACAACACTTTTACTGAGGGTACGTTTATAGACTGCGCGATAGCGTCGCGCATAGTCATAGGGCCGCGGAACAACCCGTCATAATTGGTCGGCGAGTAGCATGGTGGTGTGTTGTTTGTTGTGTCGCTTAATGAGCAGGAGGTCGAGAACTGCGTCCGCACGTCAAATACTACAGTGTCGGGCGTATACCCTTTGAGGAACGCCTCGGCGTAGGCAAACGGTTTAAATGTTGAGCCCGGCTGTCGCCCTGCGAGGGTTACATTAAAGTTTCCGTCTATTTGCGTGTCGAAATAGTTGCGCGAGCCGACCATCACAAGGATCTGCCCACTCTGGGGGTCCAATGCAATCATACCGGTGTTTGAGGCGTTAAAGTTTGCTTGGTTGGTTACCGCGTGTGCCTGCACAATTTCCTCTGCTTTTACCTGCAGGTCGGCGTCGAGTGTGGTGGTAATTTTCCATCCGCTCTGTCGCAGTGCATCGAGGCCGTATTTTTGTTCCAAATATTGTTGCACGTAAAACACAAAGTGCGGTGCGCTTATCGAGCTCGTGCGCTGGGGAATAAAGGTGACTTGTGCGGCTTGTGCCTGGTCACGCTCGTCCTGGGTGATGTACCCATGCTCATACATCTTGTCGAGCACTAAGTTTTTGCGCGCGTCAAGACCCGCTTTATGGTTGCCGTAGGGCGAGTAGTAGGAAGGCGCGGGCAACACCCCCGCGAGGTAGGCGGCCTCGGGCAAAGAGACATCGCTGGCATGTTTGTTAAAAAAGGTTTGGGACGCCTGCTCGACACCGTAGACACTCCCCCCATACGGCGCTTGGTTTAAGTAGATTTCGAGAATTTGTTGTTTGGTGAGTACGCGCTCCAGTTTGAGAGAAAGAATCCATTCTCCCAATTTGCGTGTGATACTTTTTTTGTTTGTGAGCAATGTGTTTTTTACCACTTGCTGGGTGATGGTCGAGCCCCCTTGCGACGCCGAGAGCGAGGCGATGTCTGCCAACAACGCGCGGGCGATAGCGGTAAACACTATCCCGTGGTGCTGATAAAAATTTGAGTCTTCTATGGCGACAGTTGCGTTTTGGATATTTGGAGATATCTGGCTGATAGGCACCAAGGTGCGCTGTGCGTTTTTGTTGAGGTCGTACAACAACACCGAGCCGGTGCGGTCGTAGATTTTTACCGATTGCTCGATTTTGCGGTTTTCAATAGTCGAGAGGTCAGGTATCTGGAGTGTTGCTGCCCACAAAAACAGCCCGCCACTCGCCATAAAAAAAAGACCAAACGCCCAAGCCAGCGCGGCGCGCCAGTGCCTGCGAACAAAGCGGATTTGTTTGCGCGGGTCGGAGAGAATCTTCCTTTTTTGGCTTGCCATACAGGGCATTCTAACACGCGCGGCGCCCTGCCTACCGCAGGCAGGTGTGTTACAGTGTTGTTTATATGCCTGTTTCGACCGACGAAAAAAAGATTGATGAGCTGTTGTCTAGGAGTATCGCTCAAATTTTGCCGACAAAAGATGAGCTGAAAAAGGCGCTTATGAGCGGCAAGCAATTGCGTTTTTATATCGGCACCGATGCAACCGGCCCACAGTTGCATCTAGGACACTCGACCAATTACTTGCTGTTGGAGAAATTTCGTCAACTTGGGCATGAAATAATTATTTTATTCGGCGACTTTACCGCGCTTATTGGAGACCCAACCGACAAAGAAGCAGCGCGTAAACAACAAACACCGGAGGAAGTTGAGAATCACATACGCGATTGGAAATCCCAGGTCTCCAAAATAGTTGATTTTGACAATGCGGAGAATCCAGCGAAGATTTTGAAGAACAGTGAGTGGCTTTCAAAACTCAACTTTGCCGATGTGCTAAACATTGCTTCGAACTTCACCGTGCAGCAAATGCTAGAGCGCGATATGTTTGAGAAGCGCATTGAAGCGGGTAAGTTGGTCTATCTCCACGAGTTTTTGTATCCGCTGATGCAGGGCTACGACAGCGTCGCTATGGATGTTGACGTTGAGGTGGGCGGCACCGACCAAACCTTTAATATGTTGGTTGGGCGCACCCTACAGAAACGGATACATACTAAAGAGAAATTTGTTATCTCAACGACGTTGCTTGAAAATCCAGCGACAGGCAAAAAACTGATGAGCAAGAGCGAGGGCGACTATATTGCGCTCAACGACAGCCCGAGCGATATGTATGGCAAAACTATGGCACTTTCTGATGTAGTTCTGCGACAGATGTTTGTCGACACGACACTACTCCCGATTTCAGAAATTGATTCGATTCTCCAACTTCACCCAAAAGAAGCAAAGATGCGCTTGGCGCGAGAGTTGGTCGGGATTTACCACACCAAAGAAGCCGCCCAAAAAGCCGAGAAGAATTTTGTTTCAACGTTTAGCGAGGGTGGTGTGCCTAGCGATATACAAGAAGCGGTTGTACAAAAAGGAGCACTACTACATGAAGCACTCGAGAAACTCGGAGAGTCAAAGAGCGAGTTACGCCGCCTTGCCGAGGCAGGTGCAATTGGCGAGGTCCTGCCTGCCGGCAGGCAGGTGGTGGTATTTAAAGACATCAACACACCTGTCGAGCGCAACCTAACACTCCGCATCGGCAAACACCGGTTTTTGAAAATTACTATTGTGTAGGTTTGTTGGTCTAGTACAATCAACGGTATGCAAACCCAACGAGGATTCATCGGGCTTTCGATTTTGATAGCGATAGTGCTCGGGTTGATCGTCGTGGGTGGCGGTGCGTATTTTTTGATGCAGCAGAATTCGGTACCGCAAACCAATACGCAAACAAATTATTATACGATTCAAGACATTGAGGCTTCAAAAAGTACGCAGAAAAACCTTTGTGCAGGGGGGCCTTTTGAAACCGGCTTTAAACCAGAAGAGACAGCTTTTTACGCCTGTCCCAGCTACTATAAACACAATACTGGGGAACTCGCAGTCGTTGTTGGTGCCCAAATTGTCAGAGCGGACGGCAAAGACTACGAAGCCGTCATAATTTTCGGCGATGGAGAAGAAGAAACTGTTGCACACTGGAAGCCAACTTTCTTTAACGAACAACTTTCCCATGTCTATGCTCGGCCAGGGGAATATGATGCTTCTCTGGTTTTAGTACCCCGAAGCTCCCTGAATGCCGATGTCCTAAGCTTCAAAAAGAAAGTTCAAGATCTAAATACTCTTATTCTCATAAAAAAGATACACATCACAATCGAACAATCTGGAAGCATGAGTATCGAACAGTAATCGCGTTTAGCTTCAAGGAAGCCGTTCTCCGTAGTTTTATAATCCACCACTCGGCTTTGCTGGGCGGTTGCTGTTTGAAAATAGGGGTCGGGTACCTTTCTTCACGCATCATCGCCCGCTATATAACTCACAAGCATTTCTTGTATCGCACGAAGCGCACTTCGTGGGCAGGTGTCCAGCACTGCAATTTCTCGATTCTTCCAATCAATAGAGCGTATCTGTGCGGTGAGAGCTGAACCACGTACGTGTTTTGTGGAGACGGTTACTTCATTTGAGTACCCTTTGATTTTGGAAGTAATAGGGACGATGAGTGCGAGCCCACACACACGATTAAATTCTTTTTCAGACACTACAACAGCGGGGCGCATGCCTCTCTGCTCGTGCCCCCGCGTGGGGTCCAAAGACAGCGTGATAATGTCTCCTCGCACCGGAATCCTCGATGCGTGTTTGCCTACCATATTTCTTGCCCCACCGGTTTCATGTCGAGCCACGCTCGGTCTTCGGTAGTCAGTCGATGGCGCACATGTTTGAGCAGTGTTTTTATCGGTCGCCTGACGATACGGCCACTTTCTTTTTTGATAGGGGAGATAACAATCGAGTGTCCGTTTGTCTCGAGAGCGATCTCCGAATGTGCCGTGATGCCGACCTGTGCGGCGATTCGTGTGGAGAGACGCACCCCGATAGAATTGCCCCACTTTGCCGCTCGCGTAGTTGTGATACTATTCATGTATACAAATGTATATCCTTCGTAGAGCGCAGTCAAGCGGCGCGATGTGAGGGAAACAACATGACTACAGACAAAAACCCCGTCCCGCTAGCGGGACGGGGTTTTTGCTAAAGCTCTTCCTCGTCTTCGTCGTCAGATTCTTCCTCATCGTCCTCGTCCTCAAGCTCCGCGGCGGCTCCTTCTTCGTCGAGCATAAATTCATCGGGTGCAAACTCATCTTGCATACAATACAAATGCTAACTTTTAAAGCGAATTGAACAGCAACACACGAGTTGTACCAAACCTATTATTCTTTGCAACTCTATAAAATACTTCCTGTGGATATCCACGACGCTCTGGTCGTGGTCCCGACTGAAACGTCGGGGCTCGTTCCACTAAAACTTCTCGCAGGCGAGGCACGTGAGCCCGACCGCGATTGCATCCATCTCGTCGTCGAGCCCCTGCCTGCCGGCAGGCAGGGTTTGCAAGCCAAGCAGACGAAGCACCATCGAAGCAACCGCCTGTTTGTCGCTGCGTCCGTGGCCGGTTACGGCAACCTTTACCTGCAGAGGCGTGTACTCAAATAGTGCAACCCCACGGCTGACGGCGATGTAGGCAAGCATGCCGCGGACTTCGGCAACCTTCATCGCAGTCTTGGCATTTTTTGCAAAGTAGATGTCCTCGAGCGCCACGGCGTCGGGCTCCCATTTTTTAATCAGCACTTCTGCTTCCTGTCCCAATTTGCACAACCGCTGTGAGAAGGAGAGTTTTGCATCAGTGCGGATGCACGCAGAGTAGAGCAGTACTTCTCTTGCCCTGAGCGGAGTCGAAGGGTTGCCTGCAACTTTTTCCACCACCGCAACCCCAAGCCGCTCAAACCCTGGGTCAAACGCCAACACCCGTGACAAAGGCTTGGCCTTTGTCACAATAGAGGTAAGGGGTTTATTCGGCATTGGTGTAGACGTTGTTCACGTCGTCTTGCTCCTCGAGCTCCTCGACCAGTTTCGCTAATTTTTCCAAATCAGCATCTTGCAGGTCGACGGTGGTAGTTGCCACCAAACCTTGCTCGCCCGCCGGGTTGTCGGGTGAACCTTTGGTAAATGCCCACATCGCCGCGCCCTGCGCGGCAAGCGTCGAGTTGTTTTTGCTCAAGATAAATTTTATTTCCTGCACGGTGCGGTTACGATTGTCGGTGTACCCGTCAATCACGAGTGCTACGCCGCCAGGGCCGTATGCTTCGTATACGACTGCTTCCAACTCGCCAGCCGCTGTGGAGGCCTTTTCGATTGCACGCTCGATGTTGTCGGCTGGCATATTCTCGCCACGCGCCTTCTCGACCGCCATACGCAGACCGGGGGAGTTGCGGTCACCTCTTGCTTTTTTTGCCTCGACGGTGATATAGCGCACCAGCTTGCTAAACATCCTCGACTTCTGCGCGTCGGTCGCCGCCTTTTTGTGCTTAATCTTGCTCCACTTGTTGTGTCCGGACATACCAGTAGAATACTGAATAGTATTGAATTATAAAAGCTTTGCGTTGAGGTCAGTTGGTGGAGTCTTGCCAACATGCGCGTATGCCGCGGCGGTTGCAACGCGGCCGCGCGGGGTGCGCTCGATGAGCCCCAGTTGCAAGAGGAACGGCTCGTGCACCTCCGAGAGCGTGTTTGGCTCCTCGGCCAGCGCCGCCGCCATAGCACCGACCCCGGCGGGCCCGCCCTGGAAGCGCTCAATCAACACCAGCAGCAGTTTCCGGTCGAGCGGGGTCAAACCCAACTCATCCACCTCGAGCATCGCCAGTGCCTCGGCGACCACTTGTTTGGAGAGTGGAATGCGCTTGAGTTGGGCGTAGTCCCGCACGCGTTTGAGCAAGTAGTTTGCTGTGCGCGGTGTGGCACGCGAGCGGCGGGCAATTTCGCGCACGCCGCCTTCCTCGACGGGTACACCCAAAATCTTTGCTGAGCGGCGGACGATGTTGGCGATATCATCTTCGGAGTAAAATTCTAAGCGAAACGTGCCCCCGGAGAATCGCGACCGCAGTGGCGCCGAAAGATCGGCCACGCGTGTGGTGGCGGCAACCAATGTAAACGGAGACAGCGGCAGGTCCATAATCCGCGCCGAAGGGCCTTTACCCATCACAATGTTCAAGATGCCGCTCTCCATCGCGGGGTAGAGGATTTCTTCAATCACCCGCGAGAGGCGGTGGATTTCGTCGATAAAAAGAATATCACCTGCTTCCAAGCCGCTCAAAAGCGAAGCCAAGTCGCCGGCGCGCTCTATTGCTGGCCCCGAGGTCGAGCGCATCGAAACACCCAACTCGCGAGCGATTAAGTGGGCGAGGGTTGTCTTACCGAGCCCCGGCGGCCCATAAAAAAGGATATGCTCTGGTGGGTTGTGGCGCTCACGCGCGGCCGCGAGCAAAATGTGCAGGTTATTTTTGATTGCATCCTGCCCGATGTACTCATCCCACGAACTCGGCCGCAGTGTTTGGTCGAGAAAAGCGGTGCCCTCCGTAGCACGAGCGGTGGATGGGGACTCATTGGGCGTCGCGGGCGATTTGCTTGACATAAAATCAATAGTATGCTAACCTCTTTTCAGTCAAGCGTGCATATCTCTAAGCAATGAGCCTCTAACCGGGTTTGGAGCCATCACAAGGACGTTTCGGCAGCGCTGTAATGGCGTCTGCGGGTACTATCCTCAGAGTTGGTTATCCGCTTTTTGGCTGGTCCAAAAAGATTATTGCTTAGAGGTACGCCTGCTTGACCTGCCTGCCGGTAGGCAAGCCCTTCGACTTCCTTCGATAGGACTCAGGATAAATCGCTCAGGGCAAGCCTCGCTAAACTCTACTCCCACGCGGTCAACGTGCAACGTTGACCGCGTGGCGTTTTGTGTTTTTGCGCGTGTTATCATGCGAATATAAATATGAAAGATAGAAATAAAGCCATTCCCGCAGCGTATCTTTTTTTAGAAAAGGACGGCAAGTTTCTTATTTCTCGACGATGCAACACGGGCTATCAAGATGGTAATTACCAAGTACCTGCAGGACATGTGGACGAGGGGGAATTACCAAGCGAGGCGTTGATTCGAGAGGCAAAGGAAGAAATCGGAATCGACCTCTTTCCCAATGATTTTGAGTTGGTTCATGTATCGTACAGACCAAAGCACGACAATACCGATAATCGGGTTGATTTTTTCTTTCGAGCTAAAAACTGGAGTGGCGAAGTAAAAAATATGGAGCCAAATAAGTGTGATGATTTAAAATGGGTCACCGTTGATGAGTTGCCTAAGACTATGACAGCTCATGTACGGGATGCGTTGGAGTGCATGCAAAAAGGAATCTTTTTCAAAGAGTTGGGGATTCCTTTTTTGAAAGAACACGGACTTTATATGCTATAGAAGGACAACAAAAAAGCCGCTCCTTAAAGCGATATGCTGTTGCCTCAAGAAATGTGGACTTTGGCGCCCACGGCAGCGAGTATGCGCGAAGCGGTTTCGAGTGTTGGGCTGATGTCACTCGATTCGAACCGCGCAATAGCAGACTGATGCATCTTTGCCTTCTTCGCCACCTGCGCTTGTGAGAGTTTTTTCTCAATGCGCTTGCGGATGATAGCAGAGCGTATCGCGCGCTCTGCTGCACCCGCTTCCCACACATCGCGGAATTTCTTGTCACGCATCAACTCGCGGTGAAATTGGTCAAAGGTTATATATCCAAGTTTCTTTGCCTTTGCGAGAATTTCTTTTTGCACTTTTTCCATATTGCGATTATAACAAGTTCGTTATTATTCTGCAAACTCTGCAAACCGCTTTTCGGCGAGCCGCAATTCGCGAGGTGCTATCTTGTTGGATTTTTTGACAAAGCCATGTACTACGAATGCCACGCCTCCCGAAAAACCGTAGAGCAATCGTATCTGCACCGATGCTCGAATTCTAAGCTCGAAAATTCTACCGCTTATTTTTTTACTGTCCGGTGGAGGCAGCAACCTTCCGTACTCTTGCAAAAGAAATAATCCAGCACCCACCTTACTTTTTATATCCAAAGAGAGCGGCTTGAGAAACTTCCGCACCTCGGGATGCAGAATGTAAGGGGTCATACTAACTCCAAATCAACCACACGCTGGAGTTCCTCAAGCGAGGTGATGCCGCGTAGGACTTTGATGATGCCATCTTGTTGCATGGTGGGGATTGCTTGCGGCTTCGCCGCCTCTGCTATCTCGCGCTCGCTCGGTTTGCTACGCAAGATTTCCTCAATTGCGCGGTCCATAAAAATCGCCTCAAAAATACCAATGCGGCCTTTGTATCCGCGCCCGTGGCACTGGGGACACCCTTCTGGCTTTGCGTCCGAAACTGTTTTTGTGTTTTCTGCTATGAGTGTACGGTCGACAATGTCTTTACTGTATCGGTCAATGAGCGCTTGCTCTTGTGCGGTAGCGGGGCGCTCTTTTTTACATGCGGGGCAGAGTTTGCGCACGAGGCGCTGTGCCAACGCGATGCTTACCGCCGAGCTCAACACTTTTTCGCTGATGCCGAGGTCAATAAGGCGGGGGAAGGACCCCGCCGCATCGTTAGTGTGCAGAGTCGAAAAGACAAGGTGCCCTGTCAAGGCGGCGTTGATTGCAACCTCGGCAACCTCGGCGTCGCGGATCTCTCCAACCATAATAATGTCTGGGTCCTGTCGTAGCGCACTACGCAGACCAGCGGCAAACGTGTAATTTTTTTTATCAACCTGTGTTTGTACAATACCTTGCAGGTGGTACTCGACCGGGTCTTCTATGGTGATTATTTTACTGCCCGGGCTAGTTATTTTACGCATAAATGCGTATAGCGTCGTTGTTTTGCCCGAGCCGGTGGGGCCGGTGGTGAGTATCATACCGTTTGGTTTAGTGATTTCTTTCTCAATCCGCGCGCGCAGTTTTGGCTCGAGCCCCAACTCTTCCAAGGGCACCGCGATTGATTTAGGGTTCAAGATGCGTAGCACGAGCGTTTCGGCGTAGTTACCAGGCAAAATAGAAGTGCGCAACTCTATTTCATCTCCC
>JAUSIO010000057.1 GCA_030647845.1 bacterium | reverse complement strand
ACCGCGCACACTTCGATTTACTCAGTGTAAACACATGAAAGTTTTAGCGATAGAAACATCCTGCGACGAGACCGGGATTGCGCTTATCGAGGGAAGCATTCAAGGCGACGCCTTGGAGAGCCCTGGTGTTAAGGCGTCGCCTTCTTTTGTTTTTACAACACTCAAAGCCGCACTACTCTCGCAAGCGGCGCTCCACGCGCCGTACGGTGGCGTGTATCCCAACTTGGCAAAACGCGAACACGAAAAAAACTTGCCGATATTGTTTGAGCAATTCGCAGATGAGAAAGTGGACGCAATTGCCGTAACCAACGGCCCCGGGCTCGAGCCGGCGTTGTGGCAAGGCATCGAGTTTGCAAAAAAAGTAAGCGCCGAGTGGCGCGTGCCGCTTATCCCGGTCAACCACATGGAGGGGCATCTGATTTCGTCCCTCGCCCAGCCACAACACTCCAACATTCTACAGAATGTTGGAGTGTTTGAGTTGAAAGATATTAAACTCCCGGTGCTCGCGCTTTTAATATCAGGTGGTCACACCGAGTTTGTGTTGATGCGCGATTGGTTTGTATACGAAATAATCGGCCAGACACTCGACGATGCCGTCGGCGAGGCGTTCGACAAAGTCGCGCGGATGCTCGGGCTCCCCTACCCCGGCGGACCCGAGATTTCGAAGCTTGCAGAACAACACAGAAAAGAAAACTTGTCGGACAAAAGTCTGGCGCAAGGTTCGCCCCCTCTTGTCCGGCGAACCGAGGACCCCCAAGGACTTTTGGGAGACAAGTTTTCTTTGAAGTTACCCCGTCCGATGCTCCACACCAACAACTGCGATATGTCGTTTTCAGGTTTAAAAACGGCCGTCTTGTATGCTCTGCGTGGAAAAAATTTAAGTCCGAACGATGTAAAAAAATTTGCACGCGAGTTCGAAGACGCCGCCGCCGATGTGTTGGTGGCAAAAACACGTCGCGCACTTTTGCAAACGGGTGCCGAAACATTTGTCCTGGGCGGCGGCGTCGCGGCAAACACCCACATCCGCAAACAATTACAACAACTGGTGACGGAAGAATTCTCCGGTGTCGCGTTCCGCCTGCCCGAACTCTCGATAACCGGCGACAACGCAATTATGATTGCGCAAGCCGCACTCGCACACTTGTTGACTGGCAACTGGCAATTAGCCACTAGCAACCAAAGTGATATCCGCGCGCAAGGCAAACTTTCGTTGGCATAAGAAAAATCCGCTCCAGTGTGGAGCGGGGTTAACGGCGGATGACTTCCGAGTCGTTGGCGAGCATTTGATGGAACTTCACCGAGACATCAACGAAGACGTTGTGGGCGCCGACTTGGTAGTCGTGGGTGACATGGAACAGACTTTGTAATCTGTATACACATTCAGCTCCGGGTTTGAGCCGATAGCTACCGTCGGGGTTGCTCAAGATATCGGAGGAACGGTAGGCGACGGATTTACCACCATCTCCGATGTTAAATATACGCAGCGGCTCGAGACTGAACACATCCGCCGATACGCGAATCTCTGGGAATTCCATGTTTTACCACTCCTCACAAATCCGTTTTGGACAATACCACAACGAGTAAAAATACGCTATAGTGCAATGCATTATGGAAGTGCCAGAAAAGTTTACCAAACCCTACAACCCGCAAGCGACCGAAGATGAGATATACAAAAAGTGGGAAGACAGCGGCTACTTTAACCCTGACAACCTGCCCCTTCGACTAGACGCTCAGGGCAAGCCGGTCGAGATGGAGCCGTTTTGTATCGTCATGCCTCCGCCCAATGCCAACGGCTCGCTACATGCGGGGCATGCCCTGTTTGTAACCCTGCAGGATATTATGGTGCGCTTCGCGCGGATGCGCGGCAAAAAAACACTGTGGCTCCCTGGTGCCGACCACGCAGGGTTCGAGACACAGGTTGTCTACGAGCGGCAACTTGAGAAAGAGGGCCGCTCGCGTTTTGAGATGCCACCCGAGCAACTGTACAAAGAGATACTCGACTTTACGCTCGGCAACAAAATTTTTATGGAAGGACAGCTACGACAGTTGGGTGCCTCGTGCGACTGGTCGCGCGAGCTGTTTACGCTCGACGAACGCGTGGTCAAAACGGTATACGATACCTTTAGAAAATTAAACGACGACGGCTTGCTCTACCGCGGCTCACGCATTGTAAACTGGTGCCCCAAGCACCAAACATCACTCTCGAACCTAGAGACCGAGCGCGAGACCCGCACCAGCCCGTTTTACTATCTCAAATATGGACCATTCACCATCGGCACGGTGCGCCCAGAAACAAAATTCGGCGATAAATACGTTGTGATGCACCCTGGCGATGCGCGGTACTCAAAATATAAAGAGGGCGACATGTTGGAGCTCGAGTGGATAAATGGGCCAATCACCGCAACGGTTATAAAAGACGAAGCGAGCGACCCCGCAGTTGGAAGCGGCGTCATGACTATCACCCCGTGGCACTCGGGTACCGACTTTGAGATCGCGCAACGCCACAACCTACCGTATGAGCAGATTATTGACTGGCGCGGCAAACTGCTCCCGATTGCCGGAGAGTTTGCAGGAATGTCTATAAAAGATGCACGTGCAAAAATAGTCGAAAAAATGCAACAAAAAGGTCTCGTCGAAAAAATAGATGGAGATTATACCAACGAAGTGCCAGTGTGCTACAAATGCGGCCGCGAGATAGAGCCACAAGTCAAAGCGCAATGGTTTGTAAAGATGCAGCCGCTGGCGCGGCGCGCTATCGAGGCAGTAACGAGTGGCGAAGTAAAAATCCTCACCGATAGCCAGGAAAAGATTTTGCTCCACTGGCTCGAAAACATCCAAGACTGGAACATCTCACGGCAAATCGTGTGGGGTATCCCGATTCCAGCGTGGCACCGTTCGACTTACGCTCACGGCAAGCAAGACGAAGAGTGGCACATAGGCGAAAATCCGCCAGCTGGCGGACTGGGCGATGGTTGGACGCGCGACACGGACACGTTTGACACGTGGTTCTCCTCCTCGCAATGGCCGTTTATTACACTGGGTTTTCCCGATGGTGAGGACTTTAAAACGTACTATCCAACCGACGTGATGGAGACGGGCGCGGATATTCTCTTTTTTTGGGTAGCGCGGATGCTCATGCTCGGGCTCTATATTACCGGCGAGGTGCCGTTTAAAAACGTGTATCTGCACGGGCTGGTGCGCGATGCAAAGGGGCAAAAAATGAGCAAATCGAAAGGTAATGTTATTTCGCCACTTACGGTCTCAAACGAGTACGGTACCGATGCCTTGCGTATGGGGTTGGTGGTCGGCAACACTCCCGGCACTGACTTGAACCTTGCTCCAAGCAAAATAGGCGCGTATAAAAAATTTGCCAATAAACTCTGGAACATCGCGCGGTTTGTACTCTCGCAAGACCTGCCTGCCGGCAGGCAGGAAACAGAGGGCGCTATACGACAAGAGCTCAAAGACGAATTTGATGCTCTAGCGGCCGACGTAACAAACGACATCGAACAGTATCGCATCTATATGGCCGCGGAGAAGTTGTATCACTATGTCTGGGACCGTTTTGCCGCAGAAATTGTAGAGGAAAGTAAAGGCAAGCCCGAATATGGCGCAACACTGTATTATATTCTTGAAAATTCGCTCAAACTCCTCCACCCGTTTATGCCGTTTGTGACCGAAGCAATCTGGCAAGAGCTACCCGAAAAAGAGAGCGACTTGTTGATGGTTGCACAGTGGCCTGCCCGACACAGCGGCGGGCCGCAAAAGTAGCGTTATACTGTAGGGGTGTCTCCGTTACTGCTGTTCATCGCATTTTTGGGCGGTATACTGCCTGCCTGTATATGGCTCTTTTTTTGGCTACTCGAAGACCGCTGCCAACCCGAGCCAAAACGCTACATCCTCTTGTGTTTTGTGTTGGGAGGGCTTGCTGTCTGGCCAGCACTCAAACTTGAAGAGGTGGCGATTCCATATTTTTCTGGCATTGCACTCCTTTTTTGCTGGGCCATTACTGAAGAAGTGCTCAAATTTGCCGCCGCGTACTTTGCCGCCTTGCGCTGGCGCGTGTTCGACGAGCCGCTCGATGCGGTTATCTACCTGGTAACCGCCGCACTCGGTTTTTCGGCAGTTGAAAATATGCTTTTTCTCTTTGGCCCACTGGAACAACACGATGTGATGCGTAGTGTGCTAGTAGGCGACCTGCGTTTTATGGGCGCAACTCTTTTGCACACGCTTGCCTCGGCCTCGGTAGGCATCACACTCGCACTCTCCTACTACAAGCCAGCATGGATGCGCCGCACTGCCGCACTCCTTGGAGTTATCCTCGCGATTGCCTTGCACACGCTCTTTAATTTTTTTATACTGGGCAAAGGAGGCGGTGCAACATTCTGGATATTCCTTTGCATCTGGTGCGGTATTGTTGCGGTATTGTTGCTCACCGAGCGGATAAAGCAACCCTCTAAAAATTATTGTTGAGCGAGCTTCTAGCTGTTAGGGATTGGCTAGAACCTAGAAGCAAGTACCTAGTAACCTAAACTACATGGCACGAGAAAAACGATCACTTTTTGAATGGCTCACTGGCGGCGCGGGTGCCGACGGTGACTACTCTTTTGACGACCTCGACCAAGGAGGCGGGGGCTACGCGCCAAAGCCCGCGCGAGGCGCCCGAAGCCTGCCAGTTGAAGCGGTGGAGGAAGAGCCACAAGACGGCGAGCTTGCGGTTGACGTCCACCAGACGCCAACCCACATAGTCATCAAAGCAATGATAGCCGGCGTGCGCCCCGAAGATTTGGACATCGCGATTACCCGTGATATGGTTACGCTGCGTGGCAAGCGCGAGCGCCATACCGAAGGAGGCGCGGGAGACTTTTTCTTTCAGGAGCTCTACTGGGGCTCGTTTGCGCGCACGGTTGTCCTGCCACAAGAAGTAGACATCGAAGGCGCCGAGGCGCACGAAAAGCACGGTCTCTTGACCATCCGCCTGCCCAAGCTCGACCGCAGCCGCCAAGCAAAACTCAAAGTAAAATCAAATTAAACTAGGTATAATTAGTGGAAAACGTAACCAAAATATGAAAGACTTTTTTAAGAAAAATTTTGCTATAGTGTTGGCTTTTGTGTTGCCGATCGCGCTCATAGCCATCATTGCTTTGAGTACTTATCTTCCGTCGCTTTTTCTATCCACACATTACAATTTTATATATTCCTCGTGCACAGAGGGTACAAATTCCTCATATCGTTGCAATAATTATCTTCAGAAACGCTTTTCTGCTGTAAATGGAAAATTGGTCGTAAACGCAATTGACCCAGCCCAGGATTCGGATAATGATAAGATACCGGACATTAACGAAAACTATACCGCTCGCATTTTCTTGCATGACACAAAAAAGAATGAGAGCCGAGAGATTACTTTGGAGGAAGCGCAGGTACTCTCTCTTAACGGTCTTTTGACTTCGCCCGATGGAGTTACTGTTTCAAGTCACTATGACCGAAGCGGGGGCGATTTCTTCTTTATTTTTGGCGGAGGTTCTTCTTCCTATGGTTATTACCTTACGAAAGGAAAGAGTAGGAGCAAACTCAATCTTATAAATCGTGATGATCGGTATTATTACCGAGACAATTTCCAATTTATTGGTTGGGTGTTGCCCGGAAGGAACTAATACTTTTACTTATGAACAAAGAAGAATTATTACAAGAACTTTCCGCCAAGATAAACGCTGGCGAGTTAAACCGTGAAGAGGTACTAAGCCGACTTAATTTTGCCCCACCGGTATCACAAGAAAGCGAGGGAACGAGGGGATTCTCTCATTTCTCGGTAACGAAAATGTTATATGTTTTGGGGGCGGTCATAGTAATTATTGGCGTTGGCTTTTTTGTTGCCCAGATTTGGGAGGATATCGGTTCTTTCGGCCGTATAGCGGTTACACTTGGCCTTGGTCTTCTCATTGCGGCTATTGGTTCAATGTTGCTGAAACAAAAGCCGGAAGATAACATTGGTCCGATTTTTCATTTTATCGGCGGAATGCTAATCCCTGGCGGAGCAGTTGTAACACTTTCCGAACTTGATGTGGGCTTTGTTTCTTTGTGGCCTGTCGCCATTACATTCGGCGTTATATTTGCGTTTTATTTGTTGCTCAATGCGATACATAAACACCCTATACTGACTTTTTTTGCGGTCGCAAATGGGACGGCGTTTATTTATCTCCTCGTTGGGGCGATTGTTGAAGGTCCATACTACAGACACGAGGATTTGTATGCATATCTTACGATGGTAATTGGCGCAAGCTATCTTTTGCTCGCACATGCTTTCCGCGATGGTTGGAATAAAAAACTAATCGGCGCACTCTATTTCTTTGGTATTACCGGTTTTCTCGGTGCCGCCTTCTCGCAGGTATTTGATTCGGTTCCGTGGCAGTTGCTTTACTTCATCATTGTCCTCGGTGGCCTCTTCTTATCGGTATATATGCGAAGTCGCAGTATTCTCGTTATGAGCACTCTTTTCCTCATTGCCCATGTTTCGTATATCACAAGTGAATATTTTGCAGATTCTCTAGGATGGCCGATTTCTCTTGTGGTTCTCGGTTTTGTGTTCATCGGACTCGGGTACGCTTCGGTTACCATCAACAAAAAATACCTACGGACGTAATTGTGTGCTGTGCACTTCGAAGCCCCGCCAAAGGCGGGGCGAAGTAGTGCTCGGGGCCGGGCTCGAACCGGCGACCCCTTCCTCTTCAGGGAAATGCTCTACCAACTGAGCTACCCGAGCATGTTACTGTTGTGACGATGTTGCGTTTTGTGATGTGCCAAGATTCTTTAGGAAGTTCTGCACCTGTGACTCTAGCGACTGCGCTTTTTGCCCGGTTGACTGCACCTGTGCGTACGCCTGCCCTATTTTGTCCACATACGGTTGCACATAGTAATAGTATACGGCGCTCGAAACAGCGAAGATTGCCACCCACCACAGTAGTTTGAAGAACCTCCCCCACCACGCGCCGCGACGCATGCCGTGCACGACACGGTTGGTGTCTTGCGCCAGCGCAAGGCTCTTTTTTGCCAACTCCTTTATCTCCTCAATATCATCGTCCACGAAAATACTATATCCCAGCCCCAGCAAGAAGTAAACGTTGTGCAAATGGTTGAAAATACTCCCGTAAGTGTTGGCTAGAGATTGCCAGAGTTGAGTGTTCTTTCTGTAACTCACCCAGTACTTGAGAAAGAATTTCTATCTCCATCAAGCGACTTTTCATTTCGGGGAACTCCTTAATCTGCGCCACAATGCGTTGCGCGCGTTCATACGCTTGTTGCGTTTCGACCTTTTGGCCTTTGTCCCTACAAGAGAGCACCCTTGACACTTCCGAGCCGAGGTTCGCCATCAAAAATAAAGGAGTTCTTGCATTGTTCATATAATTTTTGACTCTATAATCTCTTTCATTCTAGCACGCAGGTCTGCATCTTCAATCTCCATATCAGGATTTTTATTAACAGGGCGTATATTAATGAGCGCCGTATACTCTATCCAAGAATCTCTTGGATTATCTACGTAGATATTAAAACCCCAGATATTTTTTTGTTCCGAGCCTTGTTCAATAAGCAGGTTATTAGCGTCCATGTGATATTCGCCCCCAAAGGCGACGATTTCTTTTTCGACATCAACCGCACCTTTCAGCATCGGACTATAAAACTCCTTTGCAATCTCCTGTAACTCCGCAACTGGTATTGTATTTTCTATAATTCGTATATCCATATTTTTTTATTATGCTCGTCTAAGCACCCTCACTATCCCCTTATCTGCATCCACCTCAACCATATCGCCATTTTTAAGTACCTGTGTGGCGATTTTGGTACCGATGACGCAGGGTTTTTGCATCTCCCTGGCAACGATTGCCGCGTGGCAGACAATGCCACCCTCGTCGGTGATAAACGCGGCGGCCTTTTGCATACCGGCGATAAAGTCGGGTGTGGTCATAGGCGAGACCATTATCTCGCCCGGCACAACCTCGTCGGCCTGTTTGCGGTTTTTTACAAGCCGAACGCGGCCAGTAACCTTACCCTTTTGTGCTATTTGACCACGCACTTCGGAGATGTGTCCACCGTTTTGCACACCCAAACCCATAAACCTAAGTTCAGGATGTTTTTTTGCATAGTCAGCAAGAGTCCCCACAAAAAGTTCTGTGCCGTCTACCAACACAACGCCTTTCATTCGAGCTTTGAGTGCTTCTCGAGGAGGTAATGCCACAAGCTCATCTGCCAGCAAAACGTTCGCATATTCAC
>JAUSIO010000034.1 GCA_030647845.1 bacterium | reverse complement strand
TTACTGCTAGCAGCAAAGATAAATAAAGAAGATTGCTGCAAACTAATATGCTATTTCCAAAGAAAGTTAAATATCGCAAGTCGCACACGATGCGCCGTAACCCAAAGCGCGACATGGTTGCCAGCCGTGGCATCGAGATTGCATTTGGCAGCCACGGGCTTAAAGCTACCACGCATGCACGACTGCGCTCCAACCAAATCGAAAGTGCGCGAAAAGTGATTTCTCGCACCCTAGGCCGCGGCGGCAAGCTGTGGATACGCATTTTCCCTGATAAGCCATTTACCAAAAAGCCGCCCGAGGTCAAACTCGGCAAAGGCAAAGGCGACCCGGTAGGGTACGAGGTCGAGGTGTGGCCTGGCCGCATCTTGTTTGAGGTAGATGGTGTCGCCGATGTGCTTGCAACAAAGACGCTTATCAGCGCGGCAAAGAAGCTTCCACTTAAGGCGCGGGTTGTCTCGCGGGTTGCACACTAAACCAGTATATGAGCATTTCATCTCGTATAATCGTCGCTCACTCGGAAATTAAAGTAAACTTTATTTCACTCACTCGCTAGATTATGGCAAAAAAAACATCACTAAAAACTGACTCGGTCGAACAAATCAACGCACTTGTCACACACAAGCGCGAAGAACTGCGCTCCTTGCGTTTTTCGGCAAGCGGTAGTAAAAATCGTAATGTAAAGTTGCCGCGGACGCTCCGCAAGGATATCGCTCGTGCGCTGACAGAGGTAAGTGCTCGAAAAAATAACCCTTCGAGGACTCAGGCCGTTCAGGCTCTGAAAAGCCCTAAGGCTCGAAGAGGCGAATAAGAATTCGTATGGAAAAGACACTCAACAAAAAAACACTTCGCGGTACAGTAGTTTCGACTAAAATGCAAGACACGGCTGTGGTTGCAGTGGAGCGCTATATCAAGCACCCGAAGTACAAAAAATATATGAGGCAGACCAAGCGCTACCATGTACACAACCCGGGTAATAAAGCGAAGGAAGGAGAGAAAGTTACCATCCGCTCCTGCCGCCCGCTGTCCAAAACCAAATCTTTCGAGATTGTGTTTGAGTAGAAGTTGTAATATACTCAGCTCTCTAAAACCGCAGGTTAAACCTGCGGATTTTTTATTACATAATGATGTGTGATATACTATTTCCATGAATACGGCAACGCTTATTAAAAATATGGAGAAAAAAGGGTTTGTTATGATACCTCGTGATGAATACGAGGACTTTGTTGTGTATAAAAAACTCGGATTCATAAAAGAGTTTGTCCCCACCAAAACCCAAGTTAACGATCTTCACCGGGCGGAAAAAAATTTTAGAGAGGGTAAAACACTCAACGCCGATGAATTCGCAAGAAAAATGGGGGTTGCACGTTGACCCTAGTGTCGACCGGAAACTGAAAAAATTTCCTGCGCACGATTCGCGTACGATTTCTTTGACGATATTGGAAATGTCACATAATCCATATGTAGGAGATCTTCAGAAAATGAAAGGCGAAAATTCCTGGCGTCGCCGTGTAGGTTCATACCGGATTTTCTTTAGGATATATCAAGAACTTCGCGCTGTTGTGGTCTATCACGTCGAACGCCGCACCTCCAGCACATACTGACCTACATTTGCATTTCTCAAAATATCCTGTATTCTAACCACTAACGCTGTTGGCGTTTTATTTTTGCCATATGATCCAAGACCGCTCACTTGTTGTTGTTGCAGATAATTCCGGCGCCAAGATTGGACGCATTTTTAAGGTGCCCGGCGGGAGCAAAAAGCGCTACGCCGAAATCGGCGAGGTGGTCATCCTTTCAGTACAAGTGGCCGAGCCGCGCAAGGCGGTCAAAAAGAAGGATGTGCTCCGTGCGGTGGTGGTGCGCCAGCGCAAACCATTCCGCCGCCGCGACGGCAGCTACTTGCGCTTCGACGAGAACGCGGTCGTGATACTTGAGACGTCGGGCAAAGACAAAAAAGCGCCAAAGGCCGGACGCATCTTTGGGCCTATACCGCGTGAGCTGCAAGAGCTCGGTTATCAAACGATTATTTCCCGCGCACCGGAGGTTGTGTAGGGGTATGAATCCCGTTAGAAGTTCCAGTAATTTCTCACAGATTGCAAATAATAACTTAACCAAGTATATTTCTTAAACTTCTAACGGGATGAACACATTACATATAAAAAAAGGTGATACGGTCGTGGTGCTCTCGGGAGTAGAGCGCGGCACGAGCGGCAAGGTCGTGCAAGCATTTCCCAAAACAGGCCTAGTACTTGTTGAGGGCGTTGGTATGCGCAAAAAACACCAGAAGCCACGCCGCGAGGGGCAGAGAGGACAAATCATTGATAAACATTCTCCGATTTATGCCAGTAAGGTGATGAACACCGCTGTACAAAAAGACCGCGCTAAATCAAAAAAGAAGTAATTTAATACCATGCCAAAATTGATACACGAACAGCAGAAGACCGCGTTTAAAGAGCTCAAAGAAACATTTGGGTGGAAAAACGTGATGCAAGTACCCAAGCTTAGGAAGGCAGTTGTCTCGGCTGGTGTGGGTAAAATGCGCGCCGACAAAGCAAAGATTACGCTGATTGAAAATCGTCTGGCAAAAATCACAGGGCAAAAAGCCGCGGTCCGCGGCGCGAAGAAGTCGATTGCTACTTACAAAACGCGCACGGGCGACACGGTGGGCTACCAGGTAACCCTGCGCGGCAAACGCATGGAAGATTTTTTGAACCGCTTGGTGCATATTGCGCTCCCGCGTACCAAGGACTTTAAAGGTCTCACCACTTCCTCGATTGACGAGATGGGCAACTACACGCTCGGCATCCGCGAGCACAGCGTCTTCCCCGAGACAGCCGACGAGGAATTGAAAGATGTCTTTGGTCTCGCGGTCACGGTCGTCACGTCCGCCAAAAATAAAAAAGAAGCCCACGCCTACTTGGCACATTTAGGTTTTCCGTTCAAAAAGAATTAGTTCTTTTTGAACCAATACAAAAGCAGAAATAAAACCTACCTCTCCAAGCGCTTCAAGCGTCGATATACATCATCATCGTTCCGTTTTCCTATGAGAGGAATATCTAATATAGTTCCGACTACCTTGTACACAATGCGATATTCTCCGGTGTCCACCCGATAGTGAGGAAATCCATGGAGCTTTTTGCAGTCGGACGGAAAGGGATTTTGTGCGAGCTCAATAATTTTGTGTTCAATCTGTACAAAGTGCTTGCCGGGGATTCTGGCAAGAAAGCGTCTTGCGTGGCGACCAAGGTCAGTTTCGAGCATGTTTTTTGCGGAGTTGCTCTAAGAAACGCTTAGTTTCCTGTACTCCCATATACCCTTCTTTTTCGGCTTTGAGCGCTCGCTCACCCCATATGGCATCTTCCACTTTTTCAAACGGGGTGCGAAAAGTAATCTCTCGTTTGTTAACGAACTCCTGCATGTAACCATTCATAACCGCCGAGAAGGGGATACCCATTTGCTTTGCCGTTTTCTGCGCGGCCTCCTTGAGCTTCTTGTCGGTCTTAAACATAACGGTCGTCTTCATATACCAGAGTATATATTCTGGTATAACCATCTGTCAAGCCGCTTTCGCCCACCTCGGCTTCCCGTTCAAGAAGTCCTAGTCACAAAAACTGTTTTTATTTATGGTATACTTAGTTTGTATGCTTCCGAATGAGTTGTTTTTTCTATTGTTGGCGCTGACTATAATTTTTATGCCACTCGGGCATTATTTTTCCCTAAAATATTTCCTATTTTCTACCGGAGGGACACCGCCGAACTTAAAAAAATATTTATTCGTCAGTTACCTGATCGCAGCGTTTTGGATGACAGCAGTCTTTGGCCTTTCTTTTTTCCCTCTCCTTAGCGGGGAGAGCTATGTTGTACCAGTTGTCATAGTCAGTTATTTGATTGCTTTTCTGTTTCCTTTTGCCACGCACCTTCCCTCCAGACTTAATGTCTCGAGAAGTAAGACCGTCGGTGTTACCACAGCACTCATGGTTCTTGTCTGGATTGTTTGGCAAGTAGCTCCGGTGATTTTTTTGAGGTAGTTCAGCGCGGAGGTGGTGGGTTTTTGCAAATCATCCTCCAGAGAAAGGTTTTCTAAAAACGCTAGCTTGTCTTTCTGGAACAACTGCCAAGAGGTAGGCTGATTTGACTTCTTAAGTCGCATCAAGTATATTCTCTGGAGCCCAATGGGCTCCTTTTTTCTACTAGGTCGACCCCACGGCGGGGGAGATACCAGCAGAATCACCCTTCGACCGGCTCAGGGCAAGTAACCCAGCCAGATCGAGGAAAAGGTATAACTATACATGGCTAAAAAGTCCACTATTGCGCGCTCAAACAAACCTCCGAAGTTTGCCTCGAGGGTTGTGCGCCGTTGCTTCCGCTGTGGGCGCGCGCGCGCGTTTATGCGCGATTTTGGCATGTGCCGCGCCTGCTTCCGCGAAGCGGCAAACGAAGGGCTAGTCCCCGGTGTCCGAAAATCGTCATGGTAGTTCGATGGATTCGATAAAAACTCACCACAGGCAAACTCACTAACACACTATGGTTACAGACCCAATATCAGATTTTATAATTAGATTGCAAAACGCCTCGCGTGTAAAGCTCGAGAACGTGTCTCTGCCTTTCTCGCAGATGAAGTTTGCCATCGCAAAAATTTTGGAACACGAAGGGTACATCGCTGACGTCACAAAGCCAAAAGACGGCAAGCACCTGTCGGTCAACCTCGTGTACAAAAACGGCGCGCCAGCGATACAAGGGGTCAAACGTTTGAGCAAACCATCGCGCCGCGTGTACCTAGGAGCCAACGCCCTGCGACCCGTTAAACGTGGTCGCGGGCTCCTGTTGCTCTCGACACCCGCAGGCATACTGACGGGGAAAGATGCGCGCCAAAAAAACGTTGGTGGCGAAGCTCTGTTCGAAATTTGGTAGCCCCGACGTATAGTCGGGGTCCCGACCAAAGCGTCGGGAATTCAACAAAAATATAAAACAAAAACAACATGAGTAGATTAGCTAAACGCCCCATTACAATACCAGCTCTTGCCGAACTAAAAGTTTTGGACGGCACTATCAGTGTAAAAGGTCCCAAAGGCACACTCCAGAAGTCGAGCCACCGGCTTATTTCTATAGACGTGGGCGAGGGTGGTGTGCAAGTTGCAACCAAGGCGTCGACTATCGAGGCGCGCGCGCTGCTCGGCACTTACGCCTCGCATGTACGCAATATGCTGCATGGTGTTACCACGGGCTATAGCAAAAAACTGATTGTCGAAGGTGTCGGTTTTAAGTGGGAGGTTGTAGGAGACAAGCTCAATTTGTCGCTTGGCTTTTCGCACCCGGTTGTAATGCCAATTCCTGCTGGTCTTGCCGTCCGCGCAGAGCGCAACACGCTTACGATAGACGGGTTCGACAAAGAACTCGTCGGCCAGTTTGCGGCAAACGTCCGCGCGCGCAAGGTGCCGGAGCCATACAAAGGCAAGGGTATCCGCTATGACAGTGAGGTTATTCGCCGCAAACAAGGCAAAAAAGCCGCATAAACTTCGAGTTTACGAGAAATAATATAAAAAGATGATTAACCGAGAACGCAGACACAATCGCATACGGGCAAAAATAAAAGGCACGGCTGTGCGCCCGCGGCTTTGTGTGTACAAGTCGAACCGCTATATGGAAGCACAGATAATCGACGATACTGCTGGCAAGACGCTCGTGTCTGGCAAAATGGATGATTCTGCAAAGCTCGGCATCGAGATCGCCAAAAAGGCACAGGCGGCAGGCATAACGGCGATAGTGTTCGACCGGGGCGGTTTCCGCTATACTGGGCGCATTGCCGTGCTTGCCGAGGCGGTACGTAAAGGCGGACTCGAGTTTTAGTTCGATATGACTCACTACAAGTAAAATATGGCTGAAATTATTGAGGAAAAAGAAATAGTTGATGAGACTCCGGAAATCGCGGAGGAAGTCGTTGCTACCCCTGGGGCTGTGGTGGAGCCTCCGCGCGGGCGTAGACCGCGCGGAGCTGGAGCCCTGCCTGCCCGCAGGCAGGGTCGTGGCCGCCCCGGGGAGCGGGGCGGCCGCCGCCCAGGAGCCCGGGCGCCACGCGCCAAAAGCGAGTATGACCAAAAGATGATAAATATCCGCCGCGTGTCGCGTGTTGTCGCCGGCGGTCGCCGCTTCTCCTTTAGTGTGGCGCTTATCATCGGCAACAAAAAAGGCAAAGTGGGTGTGGGCTTAGGCAAAGCCGGCGACACCACGCTTGCAATCGACAAAGCGGTGCGTGATGCAAAAAAGCACATGATAACCGTTGTATTAACAAAAGACAGCTCAATCGCGCACGATGTGGCGGCAAAGTACTGCGCCGCGCGTGTAAGTTTGATGCCGGCTCACGGCCGCGGCTTGGTCGCTGGCTCTTCGGTGCGCCCAGTGCTCGAGCTCGCGGGTATCACCAATACGGTCGCAAAAATTCTCTCCGGTAGCAAGAATGGTCTCAACAACGCGCGCGCGGCTATCAAAGCGCTCGAACAGCTCAAAGACTAACCCTTCCACTACGCTCAGGGTAAATTTTTAGGAAAAAATTTATGCAACTCAACGAACTCAAACGAAAAACTGCTCAAAAAGCGCCAAAGCGCGTTGGGCGCGGTGGCAGCCGCGGTAAAACCTCTGGCCGTGGTACCAAGGGGCAAAAAGCGCGCGCTGGCCACCGAATCCGCCCCGACGTCCGCGAGAAGCTCAAAAAGCTCCCCAAGCAGCGCGGGTATCAGTTTAAGAGCATCCAAGCAAAACATCTGGTTGTAAATGTTGCGGCACTCGAGACTGCATTTTCCGCAGGGGAGACCGTTACTTCAAAGTTGCTCATCGAGCGTGGGCTTATCCGCATTCGCAAAAATGCTTCGACGTTGCCACTAGTTAAAATCCTCGGTACAGGTGAGTTGACGAAAAAAGTTACGCTCGTAGGTTGCGAAGTGTCGGAGAGTGCAAAAACAAAAATAGAAAAAGTCGGCGGTACCGTATTATAATGAACTCATTTATCGAAAAAATTACACTTCTCTTCGCCGACCGGATGCTACGCAACCGCCTGCTGTTTGTGCTCGGTGTGTTGGTGGTGTTTCGGGTGTTGGCGGCAGTCCCTATCCCCGGCATCAATGCCGCACAGTTACAACTTTTTTTTAACAATAATCAATTCTTTGGTCTACTCAACCTTTTCTCCGGCGGTGGGCTCGCTAACCTCTCGATAGTGCTTCTCGGCGTCGGCCCCTACATCACGGCGTCCATTATTTTACAGCTATTGACCATGATGATTCCACGTCTCAAACAGCTCTACCAGGAAGAAGGTGAGCTCGGTCGCAAGCGCTTTAGCCAGTACACGCGTTTGCTCACCTTGCCAGTGGCATTTTTGCAGGGTATCAGCTTTTTGCTTATTTTACAGCGCGAGGGTGTGTTGCCGAACCTCTCTGCCTTCCAATTTGCTACCAGCCTACTCGTGATTATTGCGGGCTCACTTTTGCTCATGTGGCTTGGTGAACTTATCTCGGAGTTCGGCCTCGGCAATGGGGTTTCGGTGATTATTTTTGCTGGCATCGTTGCGAGCTTGCCGCAAACTGCCTCGCAGGCAATCTTTTCGTTTAGTTCGGCCCAAATCCCGCTGTACCTCGGCTTTTTAGTAGCAACCATTGCGATTGTTGCCGCAGTAGTTGTCGTTACCGAGGCTGAGCGCCCCGTGCCAGTAACCTACGCCAAACGCGTCCGCGGGATGAAGATTTTTGGCGGACAGTCGACCTACTTACCCCTGCGGCTCAACCAGGCGGGGGTTATCCCGATTATCTTTGCACTGTCGCTTTTGCTTATTCCACAGATGGTTGCGACGTTCTTCTCGACCTCGTCCAGCGCGTGGTTGGCGCACGCCTCCACCTTTGTGTTGCACGGTCTGCAAAATCTTGGTGTATACGGCACGGTTTATTTTGTACTCGTGTTTTTGTTTACGTACTTCTACACGGCGGTAACATTTGACCCGCATCAGATCGCCGAGAATTTGCAAAAAAACGGCGCATTCATCCCAGGTGTCCGGCCCGGTAACTCAACCACCGAGTATCTCGGCAAAGTCATCACACGCATAACGTTTGTCGGCGCGCTCTTTCTCGGCTTTGTCGCTGTTCTGCCGATTATTGCGCAGTCAATAACGGGCATCACGACACTCACATTAGGAGGCACGGCACTCCTTATCGTTGTTTCGGTCATACTCGACCTCGCGCGCCGCATCGACGCACAAATCTCAATCCGGGAGTATTAATATATGCACGGTAAACTTATTCTCGTCATCGGGCCGACTGGTAGCGGGAAGAGCGTGTTGCTTGCGTATTTGCACAAGCAGATGCTGGAACTCGTTTTTCCTATCTCGTGCACTACGCGCACAATGCGCCCAGGGGAAATTGCAGGAGAGAAGTATTATTTTATAAATAAAGAAGAATTTGAGCAGCGCGAAAATCGGGGAGATTTTTTGGAATGGGCGGTCTATGGAGGCAACTACTACGGAACACTAAAATCAGAAATACTCCCTGCGATTGAGTTAGGAAAGACGGTTGTGCGTGAGGTCGAGGTGCAAGGTGCTCGACAAATCCAAAAACTTTTACCAAAAGAAAAACTCAAGGTTTTGTTTATCGACGCCGGTTCATGGGAACAATTAGAAAAGCGCGTGCGAGCCCGGGCGCCTATAACCGAAGTTGAGCTCCTTGCGCGGCGCAAGCGCTACGAAGACGAGACAACATTTATGGTAGAAGCGGACAGGGTGGTCGACAACCTAGACGGCGGCCTCGAACAGGCAAAAAAAGATTTCGTCGCGGCAATACAAAAACTCGCCGAGTAGTGTACAATGTCTATCGTGCAACCACTCACCATTATTTTCCTCGGGCCGCAGGGATGCGGTAAGGGCACGCAGATTACTTTATTAAAAGAGTATTTGGCAAAGCAAGACCCGGGTCGGGCGATTGTCCATTTTGAAATGGGCAAAAATCTCCGCGAGCTCGCCACGCGCAAGGGCTACACTGGCGACAAGACAGGCAGTATCTTGGCCAGTGGAGAGCTGATACCCTATGCAGTTAGTTGCTCGGTGTTTGTGCACTATCTCATCGAGAACATTCGCGGGGACGAGCATTTGCTTATAGACGGCTTCCCCCGCACTGCCGACCAACTGCCAGCGCTCGACTCCGCGTTCCAGTTTTTTGTGCGCGAGTTGCCGACCGTGGTGTGTATAAATATCTCCGACGAAGAGGCAGTCAGACGTCTCTCGTTGCGCGGCCGCAGTGACGACACTGAAGAGGGAATTCGCAAACGCCTCCAGTGGTCGCGCGAAGAGACGATGCCGAATATGAAATGGTTTCGCAACAACCCAGCGTATCGGGTCCTCGAAGCCAACGGAGAGCAGACCATAGAGGACAACCACAAAGAAATACTCGCCAAGCTCGGGCTTGTACGTTAGCACCAGTACACTGATGATTGCAACAACACAGGAAGAAATAGAACATTTGCGGATGTCAGGAAAGATACTATCCGATGTGCTTACTGCACTTGCAGGGCTTGTGCGTGCGGGCACGACAACTGCGGCGCTTGACCTAGCCGCCGAGAAAATAATTAGAGAGCGCGGAGGAGTCCCGGCTTTTCTCAATTACAAACCAAGCGGGGCTAAACATCCATTCCCGGCGGCGCTGTGTGTTTCGGTCAACGACCAAGTGGTGCACAGTATCCCATCGGAAGAAACAATTTTAAAAAGTGGTGATATCGTTTCGCTCGACTTAGGCGTCAACTATCAGGGCTTTTTTTCGGACTCGGCAATCACCGTGTGCGTGGGGGAGTGTGATGAGGCAGGAAAAAAACTTATTAACGCTACGCGCGAGGCACTTGCCGCGGGCTTGGCCACTATCCGCCATGGCGCCCACGTCGGAGACGTGGGCGCGGCGGTTGCCGCAGTTGCTGCGCGCAACAAACTTGGCGTGGTGGAAGAGCTCGGCGGCCACGCACTCGGCAAAGCGGTGCATGAGAAGCCGTTTATAGGCAATGTGGGCACTGCTGGGCAGGGTGAGGAATTAGTCGAAGGCCACGTTCTGGCAATTGAGCCGATTTTTGCCGAAGGCCTCGGAGACATCGTGCTTGACGCAGATGGCTGGACCTACCGCACGTGCGACCGCTCCCGAGCCGCACATTTTGAACAAACAATACTCGTCACAAAAACTGGAATCGAAATCCTAACTCCGTTTTAACGTCCGTTGCAAAAAATTTAATACTGTTGTAGAGTGCCAACATGACACACCCGAAGGAGGAAAAAACGTTTGTGCTCATTAAACCCGACGGCGTGCGCAAGGGCTTGGTGGGGGAGATAGTCAAGCGTTTTGAACAGCGCGACCTCAAAGTAGTGGCACTTGAGATGTTCCATGCGTCGCGCAAGGAAATGGATAAGCATTACCCCAAAGACGAAAAGTGGGTGCGCCGCTTGGGCGAGAAGACGATGGCGACGTATGCAAAGTATGGCTACGATATCAAAAAGGACTTTGGCACTAGCGACCTAACGCGCGTGGGCAAAGTGGTGCGCGGATGGCTCCTCGACTTTATGTCGTCGGCACCTATGGTAAAAATAGTGGTGCAAGGTGTGCACGCGGTGGACATGGTGCGCAAAATTGTGGGGCCGACGATGCCCTACCTCGCCGAGATGGGCACCATACGAGGCGATTTTTCCAACGATTCACCAGTCAATGCCAACGCCGAGCGCCGAGCAGTCTTCAACCTCGTGCATGCCTCCGAGACCCAGGCCGAAGCAAAACACGAAATCGAGCACTGGTTCGGCCGCAAACCAATTTTCAAATACAAACGCTTTGGCGTAGATGAGTAGATTGTAAAGTATCTATGCCTTTAATCCAGCTCGAATACGATGACGCAAAAGTGCCTGATAAAGATATTGAGAGACTTTCTCAATCAGTAAGGGATATTGTTTCTGAAACGACTGGCATTGCAGACGTTTTTGTTTATGCCAA
>JAUSIO010000030.1 GCA_030647845.1 bacterium | reverse complement strand
CGAACCAGGGACCGGACGAGTATAAGTCGTCTGCTCTACCAACTGAGCTACGCGCCCGTGGTCAAAATATACACTGGTTGCTACTCAAAATGAAGCGCTTGGGATTGTGCGGCGAGTGCGTGGGCAAGGAGGGGATGTTTAGTTAGAGACTCGTCTTCTTGTATCAATTTGGTTGCCTCGGTGCGTGCGGCTTCGACTAGCTTTAAATTTTTGAGCGCGTCCATACCGATGTCCGAGATTCCCCACTGCTTGGCGCCGGCAAGCTGGCCGGCGCCGCGCTGGAGTAAATCCTGCTCTGCCAACTCAAACCCGTTTTTGGCGGTGGTGAGCGCTTTTAGTCTCGCAAGCGTTTGCTCTCCCTTCGACTCTGGGCATACAAAACAATAGGCTTGATGGTTACTACGCACAACGCGCCCGCGCAGTTGATGGAGCTGGGCCAGCCCAAAGCGCTCCGCGCCTTCGATACAGATCATCGTCGCGTTTGGCACATTGACGCCCACTTCGACCACCGATGTTGCAACCAAAATTTGTATTTCGTTTACCACAAACTTTCGCATTGTTTCGTCTTTTTCCTTAGGCGTCATTTTGCTGTGCAAAATCGCAATCTCATATTCGGGAAAAATGTCTTTCTTGAGCCGTTTTGCTTCCTCTTTTACCGACTTTGCCATCAAGGCAAAAGCCTTGTTCGGGTCGGGCTCTTCGATGCGGGGGCAAATCACATAAGCTTGCCGACCCTCTACCAACTGCGCACGCATTTTTTGGTACGCCTCCGAGCGTTTTTCGGGCGCGACAATTTCAGTTATTATTTTTTTGCGCCCTGCGGGCATCTCGTCAAGCAGGGTCAAATCCAAATCGCCGTAGACCGTGAGCGCGAGCGTGCGGGGGATTGGCGTGGCAGTCATCGACAGCAAGTGGGGGATTCTCGTCTCTTTCTTCGCCAACATTCTCCGCTGATTAGTACCAAAGCGGTGTTGCTCGTCTATTACCACCAACGCCAGATGTTTAAATTGCACTGCTTTTTGTATTAGCGCGTGCGTGCCTATAAGTACTGGTATCTCGCCGTTTGCAACCCATTTGAGTAATTGCGCACGCGAGATGGTGGTTGCGCGGCCTCGCCCGATTTTAGAAGGGAACTTGTAACATCCACTGCCGGTTATAAGCCCGATGTTGATAGGAAATTTTTCGAAATATTTGATAAATGACTCAAAATGCTGTTTTGCCAAAATCTCGGTCGGTGCCATATACGCGGCTTGGAGTGTCCCAAATGTTTGCCCCGCAGGCCGGGTCGAGACCACCGCAAAACAGGCGGTCGCCGCGACCGCGGTTTTGCCCGAGCCGACGTCGCCTTCCAAAAGCCGCGACATTGGAGTGCCTTGCCGGGCTCCGCTCGGCAAAATATAACCCGACATATCAGAAAGTATTTGTTTTATCGCGCGGGTTTGTGCGTGCGTGGCGGTAAAAGGAAATGCACTTACAAACGCGCCGATATTTTTTTGCGGGACATCAACGACAAAACTCTGTTCGTGTTTTTGTTGGGCGCGCTCTTGCTGCCGCCCAAGTTGTATCAAAAAAACTTCTTCAAACGCAAAGCGTTTACGCGCCGCCTCGGCGTCACGCGCGCTCTGCGGTGTGTGTATCCACACGAGCGCGGTCTTGAGCGTTGGCAAATTGTAGTGCTTCAGCAGTGTCTGCGGGATTGGGTCTTCAATTTTCTCGATATCAATTTGTGCAAACACTTTTTCTATCGCATGTCGAAACCATAGTGACGTGATGCCGCTCGACTCCGGATATTGGGCAAATAGCGAATCAGAAACTTGCTGGACAAAAGTCTGGGGGCTACCCGAGGACTTTTGGGAAGCAAGTTTCTGTGTAGCGAAGAGACTTTCTTCAGTCGCAGAAATTTTTTGCAATTGTGGGTTTGCCAAATACAGTTTCCCCGGCGAGCCCGCGACTTTGCCAACTGCTTTGACCCGCACCCCATTACTGTACATTTTGGCGATGTAGGGCTGGTTAAACCACATCAGTTTTATCCGCCCCGAGGGGTCGCGCAGGTAGCCCTCCGACACGGGGATTTTGCGCTTCCACGACTTTTTGGTTTCCAGTTTTTCGAGTACGCCGACAACCGAGACTTCTGCACCAAGCACCAGCCCCGCAACACTTTGTTCGCTCCCTTCTTGCTCGTATCGAAACGGGAAGTGGAACAGCAAATCCCGTACTGTGCCAATATGCAGTTTCCGCAGTGCCGCCTTTTGCACATCGGTAAGTCGGAAGAGGGAAGTAATCGGGTCAGAAAGGTTCACCCGGCTATTATATAGGCGTGGTTTGGTATATTCTAACGGTATGGCGAAAAACGACACGGCAAAAAAAGCAATTGCGCTGCACAAAAAGCTGGGCGGGAAAATTAGGATTGCGCCCACAATGCAAATCAAAAATCGTGCCGACCTTTCGCTCGTGTACACGCCGGGCGTAGCGGCGGTTTCGATGTTGCTTGCCCTGAGCAAGTCGAAGGGGTTGCAAGAAAAATTAGCGCGGGACTACACTATCAAAGGCAAGATGGTCGCAGTTATCTCCGACGGCTCGGCAGTGTTGGGGCTCGGCAACATCGGACCCTATGGGGCCTTGCCGGTGATGGAAGGGAAGTGCGCCCTGTTTAAAACATTTGCAAATGTTGACGCGTTCCCCATAGTGTTAGATACGCAGGACGTCGACGAGATAGTCGAGACAGTGTGCCACATCGCACCCGCGTTTGGCGGCATCAACCTCGAAGATTTTGCCGCGCCACATTGTTTTGCAATCGAGGAGCGCATCAAAGCGCGGCTTAGCATACCGGTGATGCACGACGACCAGCACGGCACGGCGATTGCAGTTACGGCGGCACTCCTCAACGCGGCGAAAGTCGTAAAAAAGGATTTTAAAAAATTGAAGGTGGTTGTTGTCGGCGCGGGTGCTGCGGGCACTGCGGTTACCAAACTGCTTTTGCGTGCCGGAATCAAAGATATTGTGGTGCTCGACAGCAGGGGAGTACTCGACACAAAACGCCCCGCACACAAAAAAGAGTTGGCCAAAAAAACAAATCCGCGGAAAATAAAAGGCGGGCTTGGTGAGGCACTCGCCGGTGCGGACGCAGTGGTGGGCGTCTCGGGCCCAAACATCCTGCACGCAAAAGATATACAAAAAATGGCGAAAAGCGCGATTGTGTTTGCACTCGCCAACCCAACGCCGGAGATAATGCCCCAGGAGGCAAAACGGGGAGGTGCCAAGGTGGTTGCAACTGGCCGCAGTGACTACCACAACCAAATCAACAACTCGCTCGTCTTCCCCGGGGTGTTCCGCGGAGCGCTCGACAACCGCGTGTCAAAAATCACCGACGCGATGAAGTTGTGCGCGGCGCACAACCTCGCCGCACTAGTAAAAAAACCAACCGCACAAAAAATCGTTCCCGACCCGTTTGAAAAAGGGGTTGCCGTTGCAGTTGCCAGGGCTATCAAATAGACTCTACTTCGCATCTTCGCTACCACTTCGAGCTACGAAGGGCAAGAAAAATCAGCGCGAATTGCTCGCGCTGTTTTGGTTAGGTGGCTGCATAAAATTCCCGCTGATGCCGAATTTGAGCAGTTGCCGCCCGGCTCCGCCTTCTTCTGGGCACAACCCTGTCGATGGGTTGCGGTTGCATGTATCGCCTTTGGGTGGCGACTTTGCCACCACCTGCTGTCTCGGAAGCTCCCCAGCGTAGCCGGCGAGCGGCACGGCAACGAGCGCAAATAAAAAGCCGGCTATCCAAACCCTTCTCATCATGACGTCCTCCTTTCACTGTCACCCGCACCTCATCTGCCGGCACTGTATCACCTCCTACTGCTATAGTAAAGCAACCTATGCAGGGGACACACCACACGCACGAAGGACATCACACCGCAGACTTCTTGAAAAAGTTTTGGGTGACGCTTGTACTCACCGCCCCTATACTGTTGTACTCCGACCTGCCAATACTCTTCTTTTCTTGGACAGCACCTCAATTTTTTGGTTCTCACTACCTGGCTCTTATCCTTGGCTCGATTATTTTTTTCTATGGAGGATGGATATTTATACTCGGAGCATTGAGAGAATTGCAAAACCGCTTGCCGGGGATGATGACCCTTATCGCTCTTGCAATTAGTGCCGCGTATATCTACAGTGTCTTCTCACTGCTCGTAGGGAGCGGTATGACGCTCTTTTGGGAACTGTCGACATTGATTGCTGTAATGCTGCTTGGCCACTGGATTGAAATGCGGGCAGTACAAAGTGCATCGGGAGTGCTCAAAGAACTTGTCAAGCTCTTACCTGATGTGGCCGAAGTTGTACGCGGAAACACAACAGCGCTGGTCCCTATCGAAGAATTGGTGATTGGAGACATAGTGCTCGTCAAACCCGGAAGCAAGATCCCCGCTGATGGGAAAGTCGCTGAGGGTAGCTCAGAAGTAAATGAAGCCATCCTCACTGGAGAGTCAAAACCGATCGCCAAAACCGCGGGCGACCGAGTGCTGGCAGGCGCAATCAACGGCGACGGAAGTTTAAGAATAAAAATAACGACGGTAGGAGACGCAACTTTTCTTGCAGGAGTTATGCGGCTAGTCGCCGAAGCAGAAAGCTCGAAGTCCCGCTTACAACTGCTTTCTGACCGCGCCGCTTTTTATTTAACGATTGTAGCAGTCGGCGCGGGCGGAGTAACTTTTTTCGCTTGGCTTTTTGTGGGGGCGCGGGCCGCATTTGCAACAGAGCGGTTGGTCGCGGTATTGGTCATCGCGTGTCCGCATGCATTGGGGCTGGCGGTGCCATTGGTTGCGGCAATTTCGACCACTATGGCGGCCAAAAACGGCTTTCTTGTACGGCGCAGGGTGGCACTTGAAGCAGCGCGAAACATCACGACTGTTTTGTTTGATAAGACGGGTACCCTCACCCTCGGCACATTTTCTGTAACCTCGTCTACGTCAGACGAGGTGCTTGCCTTGGCTGCTGCTGTGGAGATGTACTCTGAGCACCCCGTTGGCAAAGCGATAGTACAAGAGGCACGGGCGCGTGGGTTGGCAGTTGCACAAGCAAAACAGTTCGAACGCATCCCCGGTATTGGCGTCCAGGCCGACGTTGCAGGAGTGTGCGTGTTTGTAGGGCACCGTGGCGGGGAGGACATTGTAGTTGAGAGCGACAGAAAAATACTTGGGACTATAGCAGTCGCCGACAAGGTCCGCCCTGAAGCAAAAGAAGCAGTGGAAAAGTTACAGCACATGGGGCTCTCTGTTGTGATGATAACTGGTGACTCGCAAGAGGTCGCGGCGGTTGTTGCCAAGGAGTTGGGTATAAAAGAGTATTTTGCCCGTGTGCTCCCAGGAGAAAAGTCTGAAAAAGTAAAACTCCTGCAGGCACAAGGTAAAAAAGTTGCGATGGTCGGCGATGGGGTAAATGATGCCCCCGCGCTTGCCCAAGCCGACCTCGGTATCGCCATTGGTGCGGGCACGAATGTTGCCATAGAGTCGGCGGGAATTATATTGGTAAAAAATGACCCGAAAGATATAGCAAAAATAATAACGCTGTCGCGTTTGACCTACACAAAAATGCTACAGAATCTTTTTTGGGCGACTGCGTATAATCTTGTTGCACTCCCCATTGCCGCAGGCGCGCTAGCGTTTGAAGGGATTATTTTGCAACCAGCAGTCGCGGCGATTTTTATGTCGCTCTCAACCGTGGTTGTCGCCCTTAACGCCTCGCTTCTGCGCAGAAGGATTTTGTAAGTTAACCGCGTCTTTGTTTCTTACGGTTTGACTGGAATCTCTTTAAACACATGTTCGGTGCCTTTTTCTGCAAAGGCGTAGTCTGCCCAGCGTATCCAGGTGGGCACCAGCTCCATCAGTTTTCGTTCGCCCTGGTCGAGTTTGAGCGTTGGCCAGTAAAATGTGCTATTTGGCATCACTACTTCAACCAAAGGAGACAGCTCCCGGTGCAGTTTTTGCTTGTCGGTAATTTCTGCAACGATACCTTCTAGCTGGATGGTCTGGGGGACCTCTTCGGTTGCGACCACAAAGCTGGCCTGTGGGTGGCCAGCGAGGTCTGCAACCTTTCGTGTGCTCGCAGGAGTTGAAAAATACAAATGGAATTGTTCGTCGCACACGTAATGTACAAGCCTCGAGCGTGCGTCTCCCTGCGCGGACACCGTCGAGAGCACCCCGGTTTTGTGCCGTTTTAAAAACGCGAGAGCATCAGTTCGTGCTCTCTCTTGGTCGCTGTCTGTCATATCGCTAGTATACCCCGTTTATTTATTGTGCTCTGTGGTAGCAATACAGACATTGTACCATAACCGCATATACTGGAAAAAGGGTCAGAAAAAAGGTATAAACGAGTGGCTCGCACACTACATACACGGAGGCGTGGCAGAGCGGTCGAATGCAGCAACCTGCTAAGTTGCTGTCCGGGAAACTGGACCGATGGTTCGAATCCATCCGCCTCCGCATTGACAACTTTGTATCGGCGTGTTCCCGCAATGTCGATGTGTCAGTGCGACCCACAAACATTCGCCGAAAAAGTTTAACGAAAAGAGCAGCGACTTTCACGCTGCTTTTTTCGTTACTCCTGCACCATCGTTATCTTTTTGTCTTTGTAGAGGAGCTTGCTCCGCAAGTTCGCCAGCAGCTCGCGCTTGTCCGACACGCTGCCGTCTTTGAGCAGGTACTTGGCGTACTGCCGGATGTTCACATCGTCCTCCTCGACCAGCCCCTTGCCGCTCCTGCCGTTCACTATCTTTTGCAGCTTGTTGAACCGCCGTATCTCGTCCTCCAGTTTCATTCGCATGCCTAGCTCATTGATATTTACCTTGTCTATGATCTTTAGTAGTTCCTCGATCAGCTCCTCCTCCCGTATGTAGCTCTACGGCGATTCGTACTACAGACTTGTAGTCTCCATCGCAGTCGGTGGTCGGGTGAGGCTTTCTTTTAGAGTGCGATGGATAGCTTGCATTTATCGTATCAAATTGATACGATAGTATATAGTATTATGCAGAAGATAAGTCAAAAACAGCAGAATATCCTTTCAATACTTCTTGAAAAAGGCACATTATCGTCTTCGCAAATCCA
>JAUSIO010000022.1 GCA_030647845.1 bacterium | reverse complement strand
GCGCGCCCGATGGTTTGTATCAAACTAGTTTCGGAGCGAAAAAAACCCTCTTTGTCGGCGTCGAGTATCGCGACCAATTCGACCTCGGGCAGGTCGAGCCCCTCTCGCAACAGGTTGACCCCCACCAAGACATCGTAGAGCCCTTTACGGAAATCGGTCAGCGTGATGATGCGATCAAGCGTCAAAATGTCGCTATGTATGTAGGCGGCTTTAAACTTTTTATCTTTTAAATACTCCGAAAGGTCCTCGGCCATTTTTTTGGTGAGCGTTGTCACCAAAATCCGCCCGCCGTGCTTAATCACTTTCTCGGCCTCGTCAAGGAAGTCTTGCACTTGGCCAAGTTGTGGAGCAGAAAAAGTGTCTGGCGAACGTCCCCTCTTGACCTGCAGCGAGACAGATACTTTTTTTGCGGAAGTCCCAAAGGAATCATTTTCTCCAGCTGCTGGGAGGAGAGGCGACGCTTCCAAAAACGATTCCTTCGTCCTTCCGGTGACCGGCCGCACGATAATCTCCGGGTCAACAAGACCAGTTGGGCGGATGATTTGCTCTACCACATTTTCACCACTTTTTTCTTTTTCGTACGCGCCCGGGGTGGCGCTGGTGTAAATAGTCTGCCCCACGCGCTCGACAAACTCCTCAAATTGCAGGGGGCGGTTGTCTATCGCCGAGGGCAAGCGGAAGCCGTACTCGACCAAGTTTTCCTTCCGCGCTCTATCGCCCGCGTACATCCCCGCGATTTGCGGCACGGTAACATGCGACTCGTCGATGATGGTCAGAAAATCCCTGTTCTCCGCAGGCGAAACCTGCGTTCCGCAGGTTTCGCCTGCGGAGGCACGGAAGTAATCCAAAAGCGAAAATGGCGGCTCCCCTGGTTTGCGCCCGTCGAAGTGGCGTGAATAATTTTCTATCCCGTTGCAATAGCCAATTTCGCGTATCATCGCGAGGTCGTGGAGGGTTCGGCGCTTCAACCGCTCGGCTTCCAGGAGTTTACCCGAGCGTTCGAATTTGGCTAACTGCTGTTTTAATTCCAATTTAATATCCTCAATCGCCCGACCGCGCTCCAACTCAGGCGTAACGTAATGTTTTGCAGGAAAGAGAAATATAGAGGCAGGAAAACCGTTTTCGGAAGCGTCCCCGCGATGACCTGCAGCTGGAGAAAACGGTTTTTCTGCGCGAGTAATAGCATCAATAATTCTAATGCGGGCAATGTTCTCACCCTCAAATTCCACCCGGTACAACACGCGCTCGCCGGTCGGCATAACCTCGACCGCGTTGCCGAGCGCGCGGAACTTGCCGGGTGCGAGGTCGGCGTTTGTGCGCTCGAAATATACACTAACCAGCTCGCGTATCAACTCGGCACGATTTTTCTTTGCTCCTACCTTAAGTTCAACATGTACTTTTTTATACTCCTCCGGGCTGCCGAGCGCGTAAATGCACGACACGGAGGCAACAATAATCACATCACTGCGCGTGAGCAACGCCTGTGTCGAGGCGTGCCGCAACCTATCAATCTCTTCGTTTATCTGCGCCTCCTTTTCGATATAGGTGTCGGAGTGCGGGATGTATGCCTCGGGCTGATAGTAGTCGTAGTAGGAGACAAAATAGTGGACCGCGTTGTGGGGGAAAAATTCGCGATACTCCTGCGCCAACTGTGCCGCGAGTGTTTTATTGTGCGCAATCACGAGCGTCGGCTTTTGCACCTGTTGTATGACATTGGCAACGGTAAAGGTCTTACCCGATCCGGTAACACCAAGCAGAGTTTGGTCTTTTTCTCCCCGTTTGAGCCCTGCCACCAAATGCTCAATTGCCTTTGGCTGGTCCCCCGCCGGCTGGTAATGTGAAGTGAGTTGGAATTTACTTGACATCTTTTTTGATATTGATTAGTATAGGGACACAAATGGCCGTAAGGCTCACCCCACCTGTTGTGGGGAGGAATGTTCAACAAAGCGCTCCGAGAGCATATCAATGAGCGCTTTTTTGATTCCTAAAAATATCTTTTCTTCGATCACAAACATTCGCTCCGTTAGTCGTTTGATATCTATCAGTCGAAGTTGCGAAAGTATGGCGCTACGCTCTACGCCGTCGGGGCATACAAAATTAAAATAGTATCGATTACCAGGTTTATGTTTGGTAGAAAGAGGTAAAACTAGCAGTACTCGTTTGTTAAATTTCCTAATAACCAAGACTGGCCGTTGGACCAACTCACCCTTGCCGTCTTGCTCAAAGCCAACATTGAGCCCAATCTGTGCCCACCAAATCTCGCGCTCGCTAAAATAGACTCTATCACTATCAGAGCGGGCGTCGATGCGTTTTTTAAGATTGTTCCACGAGTCAAAATCTTTCACCACGATATACTACTCCATATTTCGTACTACGCCACTTCAAACATTAAAGTTTAAAATGGAAATCATAATCATAGTTAACAGTATTATTTCAATACCTAACAAAATTAACGACCCGGTATATTTTTTTTGCCCATGCAGATACCCGGCAATACCTAAAATAATATAGGGTAAAGAGAACAGAGATATTCCAGAAATTAGATAAAGAAGATCAGGAAAGGGATCACCGCTAGTTATAATCGGTACAAATCCTCCGATAAAAATAGAGACGATATCAAACGCTAAAGGAACAATAATTACACAAGGAACACCTAAAACGATTAGCAACGCAAAAGAAAGAATTCTCTTCCATTTGGCAGGTTCTGCGGTCGGGTTTGTTGTGGGTGACATAGGAGAGGGTCGCACTAGTCTGCCGCAGGACCTTCGGGTGCGGCTGGAGCAATGCTTGGCGGAGTGACACTCAGCAAGTCAATCTCAAACACGAGCGTTGCATTTTGCGGTATCGGACCATTACCCTGCGCGCCATAGGCTAACTCCGGCGGGATAATCAGCAAGCGTTTGCCGCCGACCTTCATCCCCTGCAAACCTTGGTCCCAGCCCTGGATAACGCGCCCTGCTCCAATGGTAAACTGGAACGGCATACGACCAGCACTGAGAGACGAGTCAAACACCGTGCCGTCTTGCAATTTGCCGGTGTAGTTGACCGAGAGCGTGTCGCCCGCTCGCGCCTCGGCACCCGTGCCGACCACCTCGTCTTGCACGACAAGAGCTCCTTGGCTGCCTACGGCTGCGGTCTGGGTTTGTGTGTTAGTCATTGCAAACGGATTAGTAAAAATAAAAAAAATCGCGACAACTGCGAGACCAACGAACACGGCAATACCTGTTGTAAGTTGCTTGTGTGTCATATGCTCTACGATACCGCCCCGGGTGACCGCACGCAAGTGCGTTATCTACACCTGCCTGCCGGCAGGGTGCTCAAGGCGCTGTACTTGTAGCGTTTTGACCGATAACTACCGCACTTTGCGAAAGTGCAACGCTTGCAGGATTATTGTTTGTAAGCAACGTCGTGCTCAAGAAATGCGTATTGATAGCAATAAGCGATACAACAAAGAGCGCGACCGCACCGCCACCGATGAGCATCTCGGTGGGCTGCACGTGCAGGTGAACAAAAAAAGTAAGCGCGAGAGCCACGAGCATAAGTACGGCGATGCCACCAAGTACCCATTGGGTTGTAGCTCTGGGCTCGCTCGTGAGCCGCACAAATTGTTTTTCTACCTCCTGCCAAAAAGATTGCACGTTTGAGTTGCCGACTGCGGCAGGACCAACTTCGACACCATCGACTTGACCCGGCTGCCCGGTAGCAAAATATTGCACAACAAACGTGGCTGGCTGCCCAAGGTAGAGCCCTTCGGCGACTCCAACGCCGATGTCGGTATACACCGGCTTGACTATGTTTACGCGATGAGTTGGCGATGCCATCCACGCGTTTACCACATCTTTTGAATCTACAAACCGCACCGCCAAGTTCTCGCCCGCGTACCGGTAGTTGTATCCGGCGTTGGCAATCCACGCCCACGGCTCTGTACCATCGGGCCCGACATGCGCAAAGTACCCTTGTGCCGCCATGTCCCGCGCTTTTGCCTGCGCCGCATGGTCGAGCTGTGCTTGCTCTGTCAGCGCACCGACCTTACTGTCGGCACGCTCTGCGTTGGTGAGCGCAATAATCTCGCTTTGTACTACCGCCGCCAAAAAGTTGGCTCCCGACTGGCGCACAACCAAGTCGGCAACTAAAAAACCTTCGGCCGCGAGTGATACACCAAGGAAAAAAATCAACATTCCTCTGCGCAACAGGTGCGGGCGGTAGGTGTTGTCTTTTGAGGGAACAAAATAGCTATTAACCCATCTCAAAAGGCGTTGCATACATAAAAGTATACACCCTACTTCGTCCCGCTACGGCGGGACTTCGTAGGGCAAGCAAAGAAAAAAGGAGCCGGTTGGGGCTCCTAAATGCGCACTCCTGCGTAACGGCGTGCGACTTCTGCATATTGCTTCGATACGAACTCCACAACACCGTCGGGAAGCATGGGGTACGGCGGCCATTTTGACTTGTCGGTCGGATGTGCCGCTTTGGCCGCGAGGAACGCAGGATACCAGTCGGTTTGCCTGAGATGGTTCCGAATGATGTCCTTGCTGTAGAGCAAGCCTGTCTTGGCATCGATAATCCGGTCTTCGTCTTGAAGACCGGTCACATCGACAACAACGAAGCTGCCGTCAAGCATTCTCGCGAGTTCGTTTTTGCCGTCGGGAAGAATGAATCCAGCTCCCTCATATGAGGAACCAATTACACCGGCCACATCTTCTATAAGGTTCCACGCCTCTTCCCACTCGGCCTCGTTGATGCCGAGGCGCTCGCGCGTTTCGACATCGGTGAGATGCCGGTCGGTTGGCTCGAACTTGGTCGTGCACTCCCGAAACATCCGAGGAAGTTTCATGCCCTCGGTGACGACGGTGCCCGGCGCAAAGCCGAATTGCTCTGGAGTTGCCGTACCCGCTTTGAGCCGGTCGAGCATCGAGCCGTAGGCGAGGACACGCCGGATCCACTCGGCATCGAGAACCTGCCCGTGAACCTTGCCCGAAAGCGGCTCGTGCCCGGGGACCGCAAACTCCAACACATGAATTGCATCCGGGCTGACCTGTTTGAGAAAGTGTGTTGACAGCCCGGCATTGTTTATGCGTTCGAATGACTTGACCGCGCACGCGCAGCGCGCCGCCCCGATGCCGGGAATGGTTTGTTTGCTTGCCCCGCGGTCGAACGCAGACCATCGGTCGGTGTACTTGAACTCGATTACACCCCGCTCCACTGGGGTGATGATCTTTGTGGAGCCAATTCTTTTCGTCTCCATCACTCTACCTCCGTTGAGTTAGGGTTTTTCGAAGGGATCCTGCGGTACTTTGTCCGTCTGCTTCCGTCGAAAGTCTTCGTACGCATGCCGAACCAACGGCTCTTCTAGAGCCAAGATTGCGGCGGCGAAGAGTGCCGCGTTGATTGCGCCGGGCTTGCCGATTGCAAAGGTTGCAACCGGCACGCCAGCCGGCATCTGCACCATCGACAACAAGCTGTCTATGCCTTTGAGTGCTGCGGATTCGATTGGCACACCCAAGACCGGCAGCGACGTGAGCCCGGCAACCACGCCCGGCAAGCCCGCAGCACCGCCTGCGCCCGCGATGATGATTTTGATACCTCGGGCTTTGGCACTGCGTGCATAGTCGAATGTCCGCTCCGGCGTGCGGTGCACAGACACAACTCTTGTCTCATAGGGAATGTGGAGTTTGTCGAGCATTTCAGCAGTATGCTCCATGGTGCCTTTCCAATCGGACTTGCTTCCCATGATGATACCAACAATACTGAACATCGTGTTTCCTTCTCTGCTTGTATGGGCACCTGTGCCCGACTATCCACTGCGTAGGGTACAAAATTATTGCGATATAATCAACAGTATGAAAAAGGCGCTGTTTGTGTGTGGGCTTTTGTTGCTACCGACTGTGGTTTTTGGGGCTGGCTTTTCAAAACAGTCGCTATTTTTGTCTAAAAGCACAGTAGTCGAAGGCGACACCGTACTTATACACGCGGTTGTCTCCAATGATACAACAGCAAAATTTACAGGTACTTTAGTATTAAAAGACTCAGACTCAACTATAGGCAACGTGCCGGTTGCACTTGCCGCGGGCGAGGCAAACACTTTTTCTGTCTCGTGGAAGCCAACGGCTGGCAACCACATTGTTGAGGCAGATTTGGAAGATAAAAGCGGTACGGTGGTCGAGCAAGAGTCGGCGACGTTTACAGTTGCAGAAAAGCCCCCGCCTCCGCCAAAGGCTACGGACGGGCAAGTAAACCCTAATGCTTCCAGTACGGTGGAGTCTTCGGTACAAATCCAGCAAACAATCGCCAATATGTCACCCGCTGTCGCGCAAAGTGCACAACCCGTTTTTTTGGCAATAGACTCCGCGCGCAGGTGGGCCGCGGGTGTGCTCGACCGGGGAATCACGTACGAAAAAGGCCAACTCGCGCACCCCGACGCTTCGATCGGGGCAGGAAAAACAGCAACGCAAACCGGTGCAGTACAGGGTTGGGTAAACACCCTGTGGACAATCATCGGCACCATCGTGCTCTACATCCTTTCGGTACTACGCTGGCTGGTCGGCAACGCGGGAGCTTTTTACCCTGCGCTTGCTCTGCTGTTTTTCTATCTACTGTGGCGATTGTACAAAAAGATGCGGAGGTCGCGTTGAGCGGAAGTGCCACACCGCCAAACAGAACAGTGCAAGCGTTGTGAGTGCCGAGATGCCGCAGTATAAGCACAGCGCGTGTATGACAACATATTGGAAGAGTTCGAACCCGACCGAGAGTGCGAGACCTACGCCAGTGTACGCGAGCGCACCAAACCGCAAGCCTTTAGAGTGTGGGTCAATCATCAAGAGTATAGCGAGACAGAGCGCGTATATATAGTAGACAAGTCCGATATAAGCAAACGGCACGCCAAAGGGCGAGGAATACGGGCTGGTCAAGACTATCTCACAGCCGCCAATAGCACACGAGGGGATGATGTTGAGGTAATGAAAATACGAAAGGTACAGCGTGTCGCCTAAGCCAACAAACGTCGCGGCAATGAGCCAAAACGGGGTGAGCAATATCTTTTGTTCCACAGAGTAAATACTAGCACGACTCCGCAATCCGTGAGGCTTAGCCTCACGCCAATCTATTTTAGTAAGTTCTTAAACTTCTGCTCTACCTTTTCGACCTTAGGGGCAATCACGAGCTGGCAGTAGCCGGCACTCTTATTTTTCTCGTAATAGTTTTTGTGATAGTCCTCGGCGAGGTAGAATCCGCCAGCTGGCGGAGTACCGAGCGGCAGAACTTTGGTGATTATTCTTGCCCCGACCGAAGCGTCGGGGTTGGGCGACGCATGCTCGTTCAACACCTTTATATAATGCTCAGATTTTTCTTGCTGGCGCGGTGTGGTGTAAAAAATCGCCGACTGATACTGGGACCCTATATCGTTGCCTTGCCGGTTGGGGGTTGTTGGGTCATGCGTCGCAAAAAAGACCCGCAACAATTCCTCAAATGCAATCTGGTCCGGGTCGTACTCGATTTTTATTACTTCGATATATGGCGTATTCCCCATGTTGACCTCCTCGTATGTCGGAGCGGCTTGTGGTGAGCCTGTCGAACTACCCGCGTATCCCGGCTCGACACTCTGCACCCCCTTCAACATCAGGAATACGGCCTCGGTACACCAAAAACACCCGCCACCCAGTACAACCGTTTCGGTCTCCATTCCACGATTGTAACATCACAAAAAAGTGCTATAGTCATTGTGGAACAGCAAAGGAAGGATCGTGCCGTGACAGGTAAGTGGCAATCAGTGACACTTTGCGGAGCACCCCGCACAGATATCTCTCCAGCAAATTATCTCGATAATTTGATGAAGAAGATGGCAGATTTCCTCAACGACCACGGAGTGGAGCCAAGCGAGTTTGCACTCGTTAGCTCCTGGCACACAAAAGAGGGTGGTGAGGTAATGAGAAGACCAACTGAGAGCGTGAGCGCTCGAATATATCTGTTGATTTTCAGCGAAAAAGTTCTACCCAAAATGATCACCGTTCCCGGATAACCCCGCCCACCGCGGGGATTTTTATTTTCTTGGCCGGCGCGCGGCATGCCGAATACTTACTATCCATACTGTTTGGGCTTCAACCGTATAAAAAATCAGAAAGGGATATCTTCCGAGCGGTATCATACGAATCCCAGGCTTATACTTTGGGCGACCTATCTCTGGGAATTGCTCAAGTCGCAAGGTTAAATCCTCTAATCGCTCAACTATCTGAGACGTGACAGCAGTATTACGCTCAACAACGTAGGCAAGGATAGCGTCAATTTCGGCAAGCGCCGACTCTGTGTATCGGACTCTCATGCAC
>JAUSIO010000052.1 GCA_030647845.1 bacterium | reverse complement strand
GCGAAACCGGGTGGGCGTGCCTTCGGCACGCCCACTCCTTGGTTGGTTCTCAACCGCTAAGTTCCATTCTGGTGGAGATGGGCGGAGTTGAACCGCCGTGCAACAAAGTTCCGACTGCGAGTCTACAAGGTATAGATTGTTTTAGGTTTCTTTAACACAACAGCTATATAACAAACAAAATACTATTGTATTGCAGCTTCTAAGTTTGGCGAGCAACCGAAGCATCTCTACTCGCTACATCCCGATATATGACACTCGGCCTCTACCCTCGGGCAAAATAGAGCGAGCGCGACTTAGGCCTTGGCGTAAGCGAAGGCGAAATCGTTCGCCGAGAAATACGGCGAAGCAACTGTTTTTGCAGTTATGTTTTGGAGATTTTTAAGAAGGTCTCCACTTCTACCATGCACGACAGTCGAATGTCCTCATTGTCTAGGCCTGGCATCCCCGATCAATTAGCTTCTAGGTACTAGCAACTAGTTATAGAAGTGAACTCATCGGGAACGGCCTAGCGGTTTTTCAACGTTCTATCAATCTCGCGCTTTGAGTCGCGCTTTTTTAAAACGGCGCGTTTGTCGTATTTTTTACGGCCGCGCACTGCGGCAACCCGTACCTTGAGCTTGCTACCTTTACCATACACTGCAATAGGCACTATTGTCAAGCCTTTTTTGCCTTCGTATCCGGCGAGTGTCGCGAGCTCTTTTTTTGTCAACAACAGGCGGCGGCTACGCTCGGGGTCGTAGCTCTCGGGCGTGTTGGCGACCTGGTATGGCGGTATAGACATCCCGACGATATATGCCTCGTTATTCCTAACAACTATATGTGCACCTTCGAGTTTACCTTGTTTGCCGCGCAAGGCCTTGACCTCGTGGCCGAACAATTCGATACCCGCCTCGAATTCTTCGAGGATTTCGTAATTGAGCCGTGCCTTTTTGTGTTCGATGAGGGACATAGGATTTTATATTTACTCAAATAACTCTGCGTGTGAGCCAAGATTGATTAGAGTAAGAACAAGTTCTTTATGTTCGATTTTATATTCTAACAAAATATCGAACTGGATATGACATTCGCGATGGTCTGCTCTTGTCCCGGATAGTTGGTGGTCGCGATGCCTAAAATCGAGCGGTTTCCCCGACAATAAACCATTAACCACTATGTTTAATTTCTCGCGGTCGAAGTCCTTATGCCGCGAAACGCGTTTGAGTGCCCGTATGTATTGCCGTGACAATACTAAAGAATACATATTTATCGTTTGCCCAGAATAGCATCATGCGCCTCTTCGGCTGTTTTGTAGTGCTTCCCATATTTAAGCGCCCACTGCGCTTCCTTCTCCCATTTTTCTAGTAGTTGCTCGCGCTTGGCTTGCGGCAAGTCGTTAAAGCAGGTGATAGGGAAGGGGATTGCTCCAGAGTTGATGACCTCGTTAAGGAAAAGCTTCACGCCCGAGGACATATCAAGCCCCATGGCTTTAAACGTTTTTTGTGCTTTGTCTTTTACTTTTTTATCCACGCGGATTTGCAGTGTCGAGTTCATACCCTATAGTATATATCGGCTGGATTTCATGTCAACACATTGTCAGTACACCTTGACCTCACAACCTTGTCTCTAGTATGTTTGCACTAAGTAGTTCTTCGAAAGGGAAATCAATGGAACACGAGGGAGATGTTTCGCTACCTGCTTTCCAGCAGAAGAGCTTCGGTCTAAGACCGTGCCGCCCAGTGGTGTGCATGACTGACTTGACTGGTGTCATAATTACGCTCGCGTTGCTTGCGATATATCCGCAACGACCTGTTGTGGCAATATTACCGGTGGCAATTGCACTTATGTACATAATGAGTTGCGTATACCATTGGTTGCCGTACCATGTTCTGCGCCAAAAACTCGACCACGTCACGATAGCGGTTGTGGTTGCGGTGACGTATGTGCCGTACTGGGTCACAATGCTTCCGTGGCAGGACACCTTACCGCGCTACAGTTTTGTAGGAATTTTGTTTGCCGTCACGGTTGCAGTGAAATGGTTCCGCATTTCTTGGCACAAGACCGGCGGCACTATGCTCCTCCTGTTGGCGCTCTTTGGAAGCATTGTTTCCTTCGGCGAATTCTACAGAGGGTTACCTGCATTCGGGTTCGTCTGCTTTTGGTTGGGGGCGATACTCTATCTCGCACAGTTTGCGGTCTATACACGGAAGAGGCCCGATCTCCTGTCTGCATGGCTCGGGTATCGGGGGCTGCAACATGCGTTACTCCTCCTCGCTACTACACTGCAGACATTCGTTGCAGTGCGATATTTGTGAGTAATTTCCAACGCGGGTCTTTAACCCCGCGTTTTTCTTTTTGCCTAAATGGTGGAGAAGTGTTAGTATGCGATATCTATGCAGGTGCCACATCAGAGGGGTCAAAAGAATCAACAACCGCAAAACGGCAAAAAGCGCGGTGGGTTGCAAATGCCAAAGATGCCCAGCGGTAACTCGTTTTGGACCAACCTCGCTACCTCGATTTTACTGCTGTTTCTTTTGACAGGCGCGTACACCTACTTTGCGACCGACCAAACCACGCAACCCGTAGACATCGCGGTGTCGCAACTCGCCCAAGACGTGCAGGCGGGCAAAGTCACAACTATCACGGTAGACGGCGACGACCTTGCAATTGTCTACAACGATAAGACCGAAAAGAAATCAAAAAAAGAGCCCGACGCGGCACTGTCGCAGACTCTCTTTAACTACGGTGTTTCCAAAGACGCGCTTGCCAAAGTTGCCATCGACATAAAACGCCAGAGTAGTTGGCAGTATTGGCTTTCTATACTCGCGCCGTTTTTGGCGCCGCTCCTTTTAATCGGATTTTTTATCTGGTATCTCTCGCGGCAGGTCAAAGGCGCGGGGATGCAAGCATTTTCGTTTGGGCAGAGTAAACATCGCGTGACCGACCCGGCTGACCAGGGGCAAAAAGTTACGTTTAAGGATGTCGCTGGCGCTAAAGAGGCAAAACAGGAGCTACTCGAGATTGTCGACTTTTTAAAGAACCCGAAAATGTTTTTGGACATCGGTGCGCGCATCCCCAAAGGTATATTGCTCATGGGCGCCGCAGGTACGGGTAAAACGCTTTTGGCGCGGGCAGTTGCGGGCGAGGCGGGTGTGCCGTTTTTCTCCATCTCGGGCTCGGAGTTTGTCGAGATGTTTGTCGGCGTGGGCGCCAGCCGCGTGCGCGACCTCTTCCACATGGCAAAACACGCCGCACCAGCGATTATTTTTGTCGACGAGATAGACGCGGTTGGCCGCGTCCGCGGCGCTGGCGTGGGCGGCGGCAACGACGAGCGCGAGCAGACACTCAACCAAAT
>JAUSIO010000005.1 GCA_030647845.1 bacterium | reverse complement strand
GCATCGTGGACTCCCTCGGCGGCATCGTGTGCGAAGATGACCTCCTCAACTTCATCACCAAAGACAAGTCGATGCAGAACCACATTTACTTTTTGCTCGTGCTTGGCGACCCGTTTAAATACCGCAAAGAGGACGACGAGGTAAACCGCTGCTGGTACGTTGACCCGCAACTTGCAGGCAAGGTTGAGAGTGCACTCAAAAATTTGTACGGCGGCCTCTCGGACGAAGACCTTATCCCCGAAGGCGAGATGATAGACCGTTTTCTTAAAGAGCTTCAGGATATTAACGACAAACACCGCAACGATGAGGTGGTCAAGCGCTGGTTGCGCGTCAGCAAAAAAATAGGCAAAAACCCGCTCGGTGAGTGGGGCCAGGCGCACTCGCCCAACATCAAGACCAAGGGCATCCGCGACTACGCGTACTTGGCGGTTAAAAAGCACGGCTCGCCCCTGCACTTTAAAGAGGTAGCGGCGCTGATTGAAAAGATGTTTAACCGCGCGGCGCACGTGGCAACGACCCACAACGAGCTCATCAAAGACGACCGCTTTGTGCTGGTGGGCCGCGGCATGTATGCGCTTAAGGAGTGGGGCTATGTGCAAGGTGTTGTGCGCGACGTTATCCGCAACATCCTCCGCGACCAAGGGCCTCTTACCAAAGACCAAATTGTCGAAAAGGTGCTTAAAGAGCGCCACGTCAAACCCGGCACGGTGGTGGTCAACCTCCAAAACCAAAAATATTTCAAAAAAGGCAAAGACGGAAAGTTTGTGTTGGTTAAGTAGAAACTTTCTCATTTTGTTAAAAAATATCGGAATATGCTATACTGGTAGCATGACTAACTTGCTCGCAAAGGGCATTAAGGCGGTAAAAATGCTCCCCAAAAAGCGCCAAGATGCGGCGGGGGAATTATTGCTTTCGCTTGCTCAAACTCAAATAGAGGAATGTACATTGGACCATACCCCCAATAAGGTGACGCGCGCCGCTCTTGCAGAGCTACGTGACACAAAAAAACGCGCCCGCTTGCCCGTATTTTCTTCAGTTGAGGAACTTCTGGCTGACTTGTTGCCCAAACCTCGATCAAAGTAGTACCAATGAAAATCATACTCCGCTCCTCGCGTTTCAAAAAAGATTTTCGAAAGGTACTAAAACAAAAACACAATCTGGGGTTGTTTTTGGTTGTTGTGCAGTTACTCGCAAGAGAACAGCACCCACCCGCAGCAGCTCGGCCTCACAAATTGAAAGGAATCTATGCGGGACGTTGGGAGTGTCATATTGAGTCAGACTTGCTGTTGATATATGAAATAAAGGAGCACAGTATAGAACTCGCCAGAATTGGCTCGCACAGGGATTTGTTCGGTTCGTGAGGGTGTAGCTCCGCGGGATTTTTCTTATGATAAAATACTCTCATGGTCGGGAAGTTCTATAAAAGCTTTCGAGAAAATATTAAACAGTACGCGCTGGAGGTGCCGTACGTGACCCTCGTGCTCGCGTATTTTTTAATTGTGTGGATTCCTACGCACCTTAGCGAGTGGCAGATGGTATGGGTGTTTGTCGTGGCGTTTTTGCCGTTTGTCCTGCCGGTGATGTGTGCGGTGCTCGCCGTGCAGATGTGGTTCGAGTACGTGCGCCAGAAGCAGTATTGGAAGACCGAGCACGTGGTGCTTGAGATTAAGCTGTCTGAAGAAATCACTCAAAGCCCCTATGCGGCCGAGCTGCTCCTGCGCACGCTCTACGACACCGGCGAGGTGGATACCCCCGCGCACGAGTGGGTCGGCAACACCAGCCCGTGGTTTTCGTGCGAGATAGTGTCCACCGAAGGCGTGGTGCGTTTTTATATGTGGACGCGCGCTAAATTTAAAGAGAGGATAAAAGCGCAGGTGTACGCGCACTACCCGACCTTGCAGGTGGTCGAGGTGCCCGACTACACGCTCAAGGTCCCGTGGAATCCAGATGAGTATGACATGTGGGGCATCGAGCAGGCGCTCCAAAAACCCGACCCGTATCCCATTTCAACCTACGTGGGGCAAGGGCTCGACAAGCCCGACATGAAAGAGGAGTTTAAGCATGACCCGCTCGTGTCGCTCCTTGAGTTTTTTGGAACGATGGGGCCGGGCGAGCATGCATGGTCGCAGATTATTCTGCGCGGACACACCAAGTGTGTGTACTCGGAGGATGAGTATCACGAACATTTGCGGCTTGACGATTGGGCAGAAAAAATAGTGGATTCGCTCGGAGCAAAATTTTTAGACAAAGAGGGTTTGCCCAACTACTCGCGCATGCCCGAGGGCAGTAAAGAAGCAGTTAAGGCGATACAAAACAAACTCAACAAACAAATTTTTGACGTTGGCATCCGCAGTATGTATATCGCCAAAAAAGCGAACTTTAACCGGACGCGATTTTCGGGGTTTCCCACGGCGTTTCGCTCGTTTGAGCACGGCTCAAAAGGCATTGGGCTCAACGGCCTCAAACCTATTTTTTCTATCGGGCCGTTTAACGTGCGCTGGCATGACTTCATGGGTATCCGCCGCGCATTGCTTAAAAAGCGTTTTTATAACGGCTACGTGACGCGGCAATACTTCTACACACCGCACAAAGGCTTCCACCTCGCGCTCAACAGCGAGGAAATCGCAACGCTCTACCACTTCCCGGGCAAGGTTGCCCACACGCCAACGCT